>NZ_JBODRZ010000006.1:0-112498 GCF_050632895.1 Leifsonia sp. L25
AAACGACGAGGAGAGCGAGCGGCTGACGCGGAAGGCGTCGGGGCTCACGATCCGGCAGCTCGCGCGGCGGGGGATGTCGCGGTGGGAGCTGGAGCAGTTGCTCACCAAACGGGAGATCGCTCCGGAGGTATTCGGTCCGGAACTCGACCGGCTCGAAGCGATGGGCGTGATCGACGACGCATCGCTTGCGGCGACGCTGGCGTTCACGCAGCACAGCCGCAAGGGGCTCGGGCGGTCGGCGATCGAGCTCGACCTCAAGCGGCGCCACATCGCTCCCGAGCTGATCGAGGAGGCGCTCGCGGACATCGCGGACGAAGACGAGCTGGAGCGGGCGACCGAGCTGGCCGTCAAGCGGATCGGGCTGCTCTCGTCGTACGACGACGAGACCGCGCGGCGCCGGCTGCACGGGTTCCTCGCGCGCAAGGGCTACGACTCCTCCGTGGTCCGACAGGCGATGGACGCGGCGTTCGCGACGCGTGGGCGTCGCGGCGGAGTACGGTTCCAGTAGGCGCGAACGGGGGTCGGGCGCTCGTTCGATTCCGGTCCCGGTCGAACGTAGAATCGTACGCATCATGAGCACCATCGAGTCGACCAGCGCCGAGCAGAGCACCGCCGAGCCGAGCACCTCCGAGCACTCCCGGGTCTTCGAGCCGTCCCCGGCCGCCCTCACCGAGGACGGCCGTCCGCTAACGTACGAGGTGCGCACCTTCGGCTGCCAGATGAACGTGCATGACTCGGAGCGGCTCAGCGGATCGCTGGAGGCGGCTGGCTACGTCCCCGCAGACGGGGCCGAGGCGGACATCGTCGTGATCAACACCTGCGCGGTCCGCGAGAACGCCGACAACAAGCTCTACGGCAATCTCGGCCACCTCGCAGGCGTCAAGCGCCGGCACGCCGGCATGCAGATCGCCGTCGGCGGCTGCCTCGCCCAGAAGGACAAGAACGTCATCCTCGAGAAGGCACCGTGGGTGGACGTCGTCTTCGGCACGCACAACATGGGGTCGCTCCCGGGTCTCCTCGAGCGCGCGCGGCACAACGACGCTGCGGAGATCGAGATCCTGGAGTCCCTCGAGACCTTCCCGTCCACGCTGCCCACGAAGCGCGACTCGTCGTACTCGGGCTGGGTGTCCATCTCGGTGGGCTGCAACAACACCTGCACCTTCTGCATCGTGCCGTCCCTGCGCGGCAAGGAGAAGGACCGCCGACCGGGCGACATCCTCGCAGAGATCGGCACCCTGGTCGAGGACGGCGCCATCGAGGTCACGCTGCTCGGCCAGAACGTCAACTCGTACGGCGTCGAGTTCGGCGACCGCCAGGCCTTCAGCAAGCTCCTGCGCGCCGCGGGGCAGATCGACGGACTGGAGCGCATCCGCTTCACCAGCCCGCACCCGGCCGCCTTCACCGACGACGTCATCGACGCGATGGCGGAAACGCCGAACGTCATGCCCCAGCTCCACATGCCGCTCCAGTCCGGCTCGGACCGCATCCTCAAGTCGATGCGCCGGTCGTACCGCTCGGAGAAGTTCCTCGGCATCCTCGACCGTGTGCGCGCCAAGCTGCCCGACGCGGCGATCAGCACGGACATCATCGTCGGCTTCCCGGGCGAGACCGAAGAGGACTTCCTGGAGACGATGCGCGTGGTCGAGCAGGCCCGCTTCGCGTCGGCGTTCACGTTCCAGTACTCGATCCGCCCGGGCACGCAGGCCGCCGACATGGCCGACCAAGTGCCGAAGGCGATCGTCCAGGACCGCTACGACCGGCTGATCGCCCTCCAGGAGCGCATCTCGCTTGAGGAGAACGAGCGCCTGATCGGGCGCGAGGTCGAGCTGCTGGTCGCGAACGGCGAAGGCCGCAAGGACGCCGACACCCACCGCCTGAGCGGCCGCGCCCGCGACAGCAGGCTCGTCCACTTCGAGCTGCCGGACGGCTCCGACGTGCCGCGCCCCGGAGACGTGGTCACCGTGCGGATCACCCAGGCGGCGCCGCACTACCTGATCGCGGACAGCACCGACGGTGCCCCCCTCGCCATCCGCCGCACCCGCGCGGGCGACGCATGGGACCGTGCGGAGGCCGAGTTGTGCGCGGTGCCGGCCCACGGCGACGGCGCGCAGGCGGCCGGGCGCGTGTCGCTCGGCCTGCCGACGTTGCGCCCTCGCGACCCGCTGACCTCCCCGGGCGTCGGCACGATGCCGATCTACGACCCGTCGGACGGCCAGCGCTGAGCGGCGAACGCGAGCCCGCCGCGGCCACCACGGCCGACACTGCCACCTCCATCGTCGCCGTCGTCGGCGCCACCGGTACCGGCAAGACGGAGCTCTCCCTCGCGCTCGCGGAGGCCCTCCGCGCGCAGGGCCGCGCCGCCGAGGTCGTGAACGCCGACGCGATGCAGTTCTACCGGGGCATGGACATCGGCACCGCGAAGCTTCCCCCGGCCGAGTGGCGCGGCGTGCCGCACCACCTGTTCGACGTCCTCGACGTGACCGAGGAGGCGACGGTCGCGCGCTACCAGCCGGAGGCGCGGCGGGTCGTCGACGCGATCCGTGCACGCGGGGCGACGCCCATCCTCGTGGGCGGGTCGGGGCTGTACGTGTCCAGCGTGATCTTCGACTTCCGGTTCCCGGGCACCGATCCGGAGCTCCGGGCCCGGCTGGAGGCCGAGCTGGCGGCGCACGGGCCGGGGATGCTGTTCCGGCGGCTGGTGGACGTCGACCCGCAGGCTGCGCAGCGCATCGGATCGTCCAACGGGCGCCGGATCGTCCGCGCGCTGGAGGTCGCCGAGCTGACCGGGCAGCCGGTCAGCGGCGCGCTCCCGGACGAGCCACGGTACTGGCGGCCGACCGTCGTGCTCGGGCTCGCGGCCCCGCGCGAGGAGCTCGTGCTGCGGCTGGACGCGCGCGTCGAGCGGATGTGGCGCGACGGGCTCACCGACGAGGTGCGGCGGCTGATCCCGCTCGGCCTGGAGGACGGGGTGACCGCCCGCCGCGCGATCGGCTACGCGCAGGCGCTCGCGGAGGTGAAGGGCGAGCTGACCCGCGCGGAGGCCATCGCCTCGACGCAGCAGCTCACCCGGAGGTACGCGCGCAGACAGGTGAGCTGGTTCAAGCGGTACGCCGGCCTCCATTGGCTCGACTACGACGCCCCGGACCTCGCGGCAACCGCTCTGGACGCGCTCGGCACGCGCTGAGCCGGCGGCCGATAGGCTGGGGCGATGGCGACGCTCCACTTCACCAAGGGTCAGGGGACCGGCAACGACTTCGTGCTCTATTCCGACCCGGACGGGCGCCAGCCGCTGACGCCGCAGCAGATCGCCGCGATCTGCGACCGGCACTTCGGGATCGGCGCCGACGGGGTGATCCGCGCGGTCCGCTCCACTCACCTGCCGGAGGGCGCCGAGGCGCTCGCGGAGGACGACGGCGCCGAGTGGTTCATGGACTACTACAACGCCGACGGTTCCGTGGCGGAGATGTGCGGCAACGGCATCCGCGTGTACGTGCGCTACCTGCTGGCGTCCGGGCTCGCCCAGCTCGCGGACGGCGACACCCTCGCGATCGGCACGCGCTCGGGAGTCCGCGACGTGCAGCGCAACCTCAGCGGGTTCCAGGTCGACCTCGGCCGGTGGAGCCTCGACGGCGGCGAGCCGCTGGTGCGCGCCAAGGAGCTGCCGGTCGCCCGTCCGGGCCTCGGCGTCGATATGGGCAACCCGCACGTGGTCGTCGCCGTCGCAGACGAGTCCGAGTTGGAGGCCGCCGACCTCAGCTACATCCCGCACATCGAGCCGGAGCCCGAAGACGGCGCGAACGTCGAGTTCGTCGTGCCGCAGGAGCCGCTGGTGCGCGACGGCGTCGGCCGGATCCGGATGCGTGTGCACGAGCGGGGGAGCGGCGAGACGCTGTCCTGCGGCACCGGAGCGGCCGCGGCGGCGCTGGCCGTGCGGCACTGGGCCGGTTCCGGCGCTCCGGACCAGTGGCGCGTGGAGGTGCCGGGCGGCACGGTGGGCGTGCGGATGTTCCCGACGGAGGACGGCGAGCACGTCGCCCTCTCCGGCCCGGCCGAACTGGTCTACACCGGCACCCTCGAACTCGCCTGAACGAACTCCCGAGTACGCGAGAACTCAGGCGATCCGGGGCGAACGACAGGACTTTTCGCGTACTCCTCGGTGCGGTGGGGTGGGGCGCGGGAGCGGTCAGGATGCGGCGGGTTTGCGGGTGCGCAGCACGCGGTAGCCCTTGGAGATGGCGGCGCGGGTCGTGGTCAGCTCCGGCATCGTCGCCTGGATCCAGCGCTGCAGGGAGTCGCTGCCGAGGTTGCGCTGAACGACCAGCCACGCGTCCGAGCCCGGCTCCAGGCGCGGCAGCCAGCGCTGCAGGATGTCATGCAGCTCGTTCTTGCCGACCCGGATGGGCGGATTCGACCAGATCGTGGTGAATTCCAGCGACTCGGGAACATCATCCGGCGTCACGGGGTTAACATTTGTCAGACCGAGTTTCTGCGCATTCCGGCGCACCACGTCCAGCGCTCGGGTGTTGACGTCGACCGCCCAGACGGTCGCATGAGGGGATTCGAGAGCAAGTGTGAGAGCCAAAGGTCCCCAGCCGCAGCCGAGGTCGAGGAACTGACCTCCGGGCGGCGCGGAGGGGACATGGTCGAGGAGCACTCGCGTACCCATGTCGATGCGCTCGGGGCTGAAGATCCCGTTCGCCGTCACCAGTTCGTACGTCTGGCCCGCCAGGCGTGCGGTGAACGGCCGCAGGTTCAATTCGCTCTCGGGAGCGGGTGAGAAGTAGTGATCTCCGCTGGCCATATAGAGGACCGTACAGGACGCGGACCATCAGACAAACACGGCAGAACAGACAGACTAGGGTGTACCCCACCTGGATCAGGGGACAGTGAATGACCGAACGAACAGATTTCGAAGAACAGACCGCAGAAGCGACCACCGAGCACACCGTCGACGACGTCGTCGCCCGCGTTCTCGCCACCCAGCAGAACCGCGCGACGGTGACGCTCTTCGGCTCCGGAGCCCAGGCGCTCCAGCACAACGACACCGATGGCGGCGGCCACGACGGCGAGCAGTTCGACCGCGAGGAGCGCGCCGCGCTCCGCCGCGTCTCCGGGCTCTCCACCGAGCTCGAGGACGTCACCGAGGTCGAGTACCGGCAGCTCCGGCTGGAGAACGTCGTGCTCATCGGCGTGTACTCGCAGGGCTCGCTGCAGGACGCGGAGAACTCGCTGCGCGAGCTCGCCGCCCTCGCCGAGACCGCGGGCGCTGCGGTGCTCGACGGTCTCCTGCAGCGGCGGCCGCACCCCGACCCGAGCACGTATCTCGGCCGCGGCAAGGCCGAGGAGCTCGCCGGGGTCGTCCGCGCGCTCGGCGCCGACACCGTCATCGCCGACACCGAGCTCGCGCCCAGCCAGCGACGCGCGCTGGAGGACGTGGTGAAGGTGAAGGTGATCGACCGCACGGCCGTCATCCTCGACATCTTCAGCCAGCACGCCAAGAGCCGCGAGGGCAAGGCGCAGGTCGAGCTCGCGCAGCTCGAGTACCTGCTCCCGCGTCTGCGCGGCTGGGGCGAGTCGATGTCCCGCCAGGCCGGTGGCCAGGTGGGTGGCGCGGGCGCAGGCATGGGCTCGCGCGGTCCCGGTGAGACGAAGATCGAGCTCGACCGGCGCCGCATCCACACGCGCATGGCGAAGCTGCGCAAGCAGATCGCCGGGTTCAAGCCGGCGCGCGAGGCGAAGCGGGCGAACCGCAACCGCAACTCGGTGCCGTCGGTGGCGATCGCCGGGTACACGAACGCGGGCAAGTCGAGCCTGCTCAACAGGGTGACCAAGGCGGGCGTCCTCGTCGAGAACGCTCTGTTCGCCACGCTGGATGCGACCGTGCGCCGCTCGGTGACCGCCGACGGTCGCCTCTACACGCTGGCCGACACGGTCGGCTTCGTGCGCAACCTGCCGCACCAGCTGGTGGAGGCGTTCCGCTCGACGCTGGAGGAGGTCGCCGACTCCGACGTCATCCTGCACGTGGTCGACGGCTCGCACCCGGACCCGGCGTCGCAGCTCGCGACCGTCCGGGACGTGATCGGGGAGGTCGGCGCCCGGGACATCCCGGAGATCGTGGTGTTCAACAAGGCCGACCTCATCCCGGCCGACGACCGGCTCGTCCTGCGCGGCCTCGAGCCGGGCGCGATCTTCGCGTCGGCGCGCACCGGCGAGGGCATCGACGAGGTGCTGGCGGCGATCGCGCGGTTGCTGCCGGACCTGTCCGTCGAGGTCGAGCTCGTGGTCCCGTACGACCGCGGCGACCTCGTCTCCGCGCTGCACGAGCGCGGCCGTGTGCTCTCCACCGAGTACGTCGAGGACGGCACCCGCGTGCGCGCGCGGATCATGCCGGAGTACCAGTCCGTGTTCGAGCCGTTCGCCGTCTAGAGCGGACGAGCCCCGGTCGGAGGCCGGGCGGAGAGCCACTGTGTCGTCAGATGACGCAGCGGGTTTCCGCCCGGCCTCCTGTCGTTGTTATTGTGTCCCCACAACCGAAGCGGGAGACCGCTGACGTGGTGCGACAGCCGAGCCCGGCACCCGCCCGCCCCCTCCCTTTCGACAGTGTCGATCGGCGAGGGCGCCCGTGACGCTGATCGACACCCGAGGGATCATGGACTGTACCGACGCGCGGTTCTCATTCGAGCTGTATCCTCCGCGCAATGAACGCGCCGCGGCTGCGCTGCCCGCGACGATCGACCGCCTGGCCGCGGCCGGCCCCGACTTCATCTCGGTGACCTACGGGGCCAACGGCTCGTCGCGCTCGTCGTCGCTGGAGGTGCTGCGCTACATCCTGGAGCAGACCGACGTCAGCCCGATGGCGCACCTGACCTGCGTCGGCTCCACGCACTCCGAGGCGAACCGGCTGATCCGCGAGTTCCTCGACGCCGGCATCCGGCGCTTCCTCGCGGTGCGCGGCGACCCACCTGCGGGACTCGCCCCCGGGGACGACGGCCTCGGCGACATCAAGAGCTCGTCCGAGCTCGTGCAGCTCATCCACCGGGTCCAGGCCGAGCGCGTGCCGTACGGCGCTCTCCCCGTGCCCGGACTGCGCGCGCAGGCCGTGCTCTCGCAGCGCGAGCACGTGCAGATCGCGGTCGCGGCGTTCCCGCACGGCCACCCGTCGCGGACCGTGTCGCAGGACATCGACGCCCTGCTCGCGAAACAGGCGGCCGGCGCCAACCTCGGGATCACGCAGCTCTTCTTCCACGCGGAGGACTACCTCTCGTTCGCGCAGAAGGCGAAAGAGGCCGGAGTGACCTTCCCCATCCTCCCGGGCATCATGCCCGTCACCTCGCCCGCGCGGCTCACGCGGATGCTCGAGCTCAGCGGCGAGGACCTCCCGAGCGAGCTCGCCATCCAGCTCGAGGTCGAGCCGGATGAGGAAGGCCGGCGCGAGCTCGGCATCGCGTGGACCGCGCGCCTGGCGCAGCGGCTGCTCGACGGGGGCGCCCCCGGCATCCACCTGTACACGTTCAACCAGCACACGGCCGTCCTCTCGGTACTCGAGAGGGTGGGGTTGCTGGATCCGACCCCTTCCCACACCTCCGCCCCCTCGCAGAAAGCAGGCGACCCCGCATGACCGACACCACCACCACCCGCTCCGCCTTCCCGGTGGGCACCATCATCGGCTACCCGCGCATCGGGCGGCGCCGCGAGCTCAAGAAGGCCGTCGAGGCGTTCTGGGCCGGGCAGAGCACCGCGGAGGAGCTGGAGGCCACGGCCGCCGCGCTGCGTGCCGCCACGCGCGAGCGGCTCGCCGCGCTCGGCCTCGGCCGCGATGACGCCGCGATCCCGGAGAGCTTCAGCTTCTACGACCAGGTGCTGGACGCCGCTGTGACCGTGGGCGCCATCCCGTCCCGGTTCGCGGGGCTCGCCGCCGCCGACGGCTCCGTCGACCTGGCCGGCTACTTCACGATCGCCCGCGGCGAGGGCGACAAGGCCCCGCTGGAGATGACCAAGTGGTTCGACTCCAACTACCACTACCTCGTGCCGGAGCTCGGCCCGGAGACGGCCTTCCGGCTCGCGTCCGACCACATCGTGCGGCAGTTCGAGGAGGCCCGTGCCGCCGGGTACGTGACCCGCCCGGTGATCGTCGGCCCGGTCACCTTCCTCCTGCTGAGCAAAGCCGGCGAGGAGGCGCCGCAGGGCTTCCGCCCGCTGTCGCGACTCGGCGACCTGCTCCCGGTCTACCGCGAGCTGCTGGCCCGCCTCGCCGCCGCCGGTGCGCCGTGGGTGCAGCTCGACGAGCCCGCTCTCGTCTCGGAGAGCATCGAGGAGCCGCGCACCGAGGTGCTGGAGGCGGTCCGTGCCGCGTACGCCGAGCTGGGCGGCGCGGCCGAGCGGCCGGCGCTCTTCGTCGCGGCGCCGTACGGCAGCCTGGACGACGCCCTCCCCGTGCTCGCCCTCTCGCCCGTGGAGGCGATTTCCCTCGACTTGGTGAGGGGCAGCATTCCGACGGGGCTCGATGCCGCCACGCGCAGCGCGCTGGCCGGCAAGACCCTCGTCGGCGGCGTGATCGACGGCCACAACATCTGGCGCGGCGACTTGGAGGCGGCCTTCGGAACGCTGACCGAGCTGCTGTCGCTGAGCCCCGACGTCGCCGTGTCGACCTCCACCTCCCTGCAGCACGTCCCGCACGACGTGGACGACGAGCCCGACCTCGACGCGCGTCTGAAGACCTGGCTCGCGTTCGCCGACCAGAAGGTCGGCCAGGTAGCCGTGCTCGCGCGCGGCATCGTGGACGGCCACGAGGCGGTGCAGGACGAATTGACCGCGGCGACGGCGGCGCTCGCCGACCGGGCCTCCGCCCCGGGCGTGCGCGACGAGGCCGTGCGGTCGCGCGAGGCCGCGCTCACCCGCGCGGATTTCCGCCGCGGCGAGTACGGCGCTCGGCAGGCGGCGCAGGACGAGGCGCTGCACCTTCCGTTCCTGCCGACCACCACGATCGGGTCGTTCCCGCAGACCGCGGACATCCGGCGCTCGCGCGCCCAGTTCGTCGCCGGCGTCATCGACGAGGCGGAGTACCTCGGCCGCATGCAGGCGGAGATCAAGCGCGTCGTCGACCTCCAGGAGGAGATCGGGATCGACGTCATCGTGCACGGTGAGCCCGAGCGCAACGACATGGTGCAGTACTTCGCCGAGAACCTGGACGGCTTCGCGGTCACCACGAACGGCTGGGTGCAGTCGTACGGGTCGCGCTGCACGCGCCCGTCGATCCTGTGGGGCGACGTGTCGCGGCCGAAGCCGATCACCGTCGACTGGTCGACCTACACACAGACGCTGACCGAGAAGCCCGTCAAGGGGATGCTGACGGGCCCGGTCACGATCCTCGCCTGGTCGTTCGTGCGCGACGACCAGCCGCTCGGCGAGACCGCCCGCCAGGTGGCTCTCGCGCTGCGCGATGAGATCGCGGACCTGGAGGCCGCGGGCATCCGTGTCGTGCAGGTGGACGAGCCGGCGCTGCGCGAGCTGCTCCCGCTCAAGCGCGCCGACCAGGCCGGCTACCTGGAGTGGTCGGTGGGCTCGTTCCGGCTGGCGACCTCGGGGGTGGCGGACGCGACGCAGATCCACACGCACCTCTGCTACTCGGAGTTCGGCGTGGTCATCGACGCGATCCGCAACCTGGACGCCGACGTGACCAGCATCGAGGCCGCGCGCAGCCGCATGGAGGTCGTCCACGACATCCAGCGCTCCGGCTTCGAGCACGGTATCGGCCCGGGCGTCTACGACATCCACTCGCCGCGCGTGCCGTCCGTCGCCGAGGTGACCGAGCTGCTGGAGACGGCGCTCAGCGCCATCCCGGGCCGTCAGCTCTGGGTGAACCCGGACTGCGGGCTGAAGACCCGCGGGTACGACGAGACCGTGGCGTCGCTGCGGAACATCATCGCTGCGACGCGCGACGGTGCGGAGCGGGCGGGCGTCACCGCCTGATCGCTTCCACCGGCCGAGGCCGCGCTGTCCCGTTCCGCTGTATTGTCAGATCCTGCTGGGCTGTCAGATCCTGCTGGGATGTCAGGTCCTGCTGCGCTGTCAGGTTCTGCTGTGCGCGGACGGGGGAGCGCGGCCTCCGCCGGTTCGGGGATGATGAGCGCATGGTGCGCATCCCGGACGACGAGTTCGAGCGGCTCGTGGACGACGTCTTCGACGGCCTGCCGGACGATATGGTGGGGCCGCTGGAGAACGTGGCGATCCTCATCCAGGACCAGCCGCCGGGTGCGCGGCCGCGGCTGTACGGGCTGTACAGCGGTCACCCGCTGACGCGGCGCGGGGCCTACGGGTTCGGCGAGCTGCCGGACCGGATCACGCTGTTCCGCAACAACCTCGAGGCGTCGTGCGAGACGGTCGAGCAGCTCCGTGAGCGGGTGCGCGTGACGCTCGTCCACGAGATCGGGCATTACTTCGGGCTGGACGACGCCCGCCTCCAGGAGCTCGGCTGGGCGTGAGCGTCGAACGATTCGTGCCGAATGTCTGCTCTGGGCGCGCCGAAGCCTACATTCGGCACGAATCGCCGAGGCGTCAGACGGCGCGGAGGACGGCGACGACTTTGCCGAGAATGGTCGAGTAGTCGCCCAGGATCGGCTCGAAGTTGGAGTTGCGGGGCAGCAGCCAGGTGTGGCCGTCACGCTGGCGGAAGACCTTGACGGTGGCCTCCTCGTCCAGCATGGCCGCGACGATGTCGCCGTTCTCCGCGGTGTTCTGGGCGCGGACGACCACCCAGTCGCCGTCGCAGATGGCGGCGTCGATCATCGACTCGCCGACGACCTTGAGCATGAAGAGCTCGCCGGTGCCCACGAGCTGGCGGGGAGGGGGAACACCTCCTCCACCTGCTGCTCGGCGGTGATCGGGACGCCGGCGGCGATGCGGCCGACCAGCGGGACCATCGCGGCGTCGCCGACCGGGGTCTGGCTCTCGAAGTCGGGGGTGGCCGTGGACGGGAGGTCGATGAGGATCTCCAGCGCGCGCGGCCGGTTCGGGTCGCGGCGCAGGTAGCCGCTCAGCTCGAGCTGGTTGAGCTGGTGGGTGACCGACGAGAGGCTGGAGAGGCCGACTGCGTCGCCGATCTCGCGCATGCTCGGCGGGTAGCCGCGCGTGCTCACGGAGCGCTGGATCACGTCGAGGATGGCGAGCTGCTTCTCGCTGAGGCTTTTGCGGCGCCGCGTGCGCGGAGCCTGGTTCTCGTTCGACACGCTCGTCCCTTCGTGACCGTCGCCGTCACCCGGAGGAACCGAATGTCGGTGGTGCCTGGTTGTCTTGCGTCCAGACAATCGAAACTGTATCCACAGTTCGGCTGCCCGACAAACATGTGTTCGAGTGTGTCTCGAAATTCGTGCGGGATTGTGAGCCGGGCCGCGGATTGCGGTCTCGAACATTCGAAGATATATTCGGAACAGAGCTTCGACCGAAGCCTTTGGAGGTCACGATCATGAGCGCAGTGGTTATGCACAACGTCGGGATGAACAGCGTTGCGACCGACAGCGTTGCGACCGGAAGCGCCGCGGCGCGCGTTCGGCTGCGGCTCACGCGTCGCGGGCGCGTCGTGCTGACCATGCTCGTGGCTCTGCCGATCGTGATCGGCGCGATGGTGTTCGCGCTCAACGGTGGGGGTGCTGCGGCGACCGGGGAGCAGGCGCACGTGACCTTCCACTATGTGACGGTGCAGTCGGGAGACTCGCTGTGGTCGGTGGCGTCGCGGATCGCGCCCAACGCGGACCCGCGGGATGTGATCGCCGACCTGGTGAACCTGAACGGGCTGTCGTCGGCGGTCGTCACCCCGGGGCAGCAGCTGGCGATCCCGACGCAGTACGACAAGTAGGGGTCGGGTCGCGGCCACCTCCTCGCCGCCACCACGCAGCCGCCGCTTGAGAAGGAAATTCGGTGTGACGTCCCGAGGCACTTCCTGCAGAAGGGGTGTCAGTAGGAGATTCGGGCCGATTCTCCTTCCTGCGCGGGCGCACAGCGCGGCGTCACACGGCGGAAGGCCTCAGCCGTGCTGACTACCATTGAGGGGTGACTTCTCTCTCCGATCTTCCGATTCGTGACGACCTGCGCGGTCGCACCCCGTACGGGGCCCCGCAGAAGGTCGTGCCCGTCGCTTTGAACGTGAACGAGAACACGCATCCGGTTCCGGAGGACGTCGCCGCCGACATCGTCGCGCGCGTCGCCGTCGCCGTGACCGGGGTGAACCGCTACCCGGACCGGGAGTTCACGGAGCTGCGGGAGGCGTTCGCCCGCTATCTCGGCCACGGGCTCGGCGCAGCGCAGATCTGGGCCGCAAACGGGTCCAACGAAGTGCTGCAGCACATCCTGCAGGCTTTCGGCGGGCCGGGGCGCAGCCTTCTCGGGTTCGCCCCGACGTACTCCATGTACCCGCTGCTGGCCTCCGGCACCGGCACCAACTGGATCGCGCCAGGGCGCGACGCCGACTTCGAGCTGTCGCCGGAGACCGCGGCGGCCGCCGTGCGGGAGCACGATCCGGACATCGTCATCCTCTGCTCGCCCAACAACCCGACCGGGACGCCGCTCTCGCTCGAGACGGTCGAGGCCGTCTACGCGGCGGCGCGCGGCATCGTGATCGTGGACGAGGCGTACGCGGAGTTCATGCCGGAGGGTGAGCCGTCGGCGCTCACGCTGCTCCCCGGACGCGAGCGACTGCTGATCTCGCGGACCATGAGCAAGGCGTTCGCGTTCGCGGGCGCGCGCGTCGGCTACCTGGCCGCCGATCCCGCCGTGATCGACGCGCTGCGGCTGGTGCGGCTGCCGTACCACCTGTCCGCGCTGACGCAGGCCGCCGCCCTCGGCGCGCTCGCGCACTCGGACGAGATGCTCGCGATGGTGGGCGAGATCCGGACGCAGCGCGACCGTCTCGTGGTGGAACTGGCCGAGCTCGGCTATCTCCCGCACCGCAGCGGCAGCAACTTCGTGCTCTTCGGCGGCGTGGACGACCCGCACGCGGTGTTCGAGGCGCTCCTGGAGCGTGGTGTCCTCATCCGCGACGTCGGCATCCCGAACCACCTCCGCGTCACCGCGGGCACCGAGACCGAGACGACCGCATTCCTGGAGGCGCTGCGCGCGCTCGGCCGTCCGTCCGGAGCAGTGGGGGCCGCCGCGCAGTCGGTAAGCTCGCAGTCATGACGAATCGGACCGCCCAGCTTCAGCGCGCGACCAGCGAGTCGAGCATCGAGCTCAGCCTCGACCTCGACGGCACCGGGACGTCCGACATCCACACGTCCGTGCCGTTCTACGACCACCTGCTGACCGCGTTCGCCAAGCACTCGCTCACCGACCTGACGGTTCGGGCGAGCGGCGACACCGACATCGACGTCCACCACACGGTGGAGGACGTCGCGATCGTCCTCGGCCAGGCCATCAAGAAGGCGCTCGGCGACAAGGGCGGCATCTCCCGGTACGGCGACGCCCTGGTCCCGCTGGACGAGGCGCTCGTGCAGGCCGTGGTCGACATCTCCGGACGTCCGTACCTGGTGCACGGCGGCGAGCCGGCCGGGTTCGAGTTCCACCTGATCGGCGGGCACTTCACCGGATCGATGGTGCGGCACGTCTTCGAGGCGATCGCGTTCAACGCCGGGCTGACCGTGCACGTCACGGTGGTCGGCGGCCGCGACCCGCACCACATCGCGGAGGCCGAGTTCAAGGCGTTCGCGCGCGCGTTCCGCCAGGCCAAGGCCCTCGACCCGCTCGTGTCCGGCATCCCGTCGACCAAGGGCGCGCTGTGAGCGCACCCGACGTCGTCGTCTTCGACTACGGGACGGGGAACGTCCACTCCGCGGTGAAGGCGCTGGAGGCCGCCGGCGCGAACGTCGAGCTCACCGGCAACCGTCGGCGCGCGCAGGAGGCCGACGGTCTTCTCGTCCCTGGTGTCGGCGCGTTCGCCGCGGTCATCGAGGCGCTGCGCCGGTCGCACGGCGACGAGGTGATCGACCGGCGGCTCGCGGGCGGACGCCCGGTGCTCGGCATCTGCGTCGGCATGCAGGTGCTGTTCGAGCGCGGGGTCGAGCACGGCCTCGAGAGCGAAGGGCTCGGCGAGTGGCCGGGTACGGTCGACCTCCTCCACGCCGACGTCGTCCCGCACATGGGCTGGAACACGGTCGAGGCACCGGAGGACTCCGTGCTGTTCGAGGGCATCCGCGACGAGCGCTTCTACTTCGTCCACTCGTACGCCGCGCAGAAGTGGACGCTGGAGGCCACCGGGCCGTTCCCGAAGCCGAGGGTGACCTGGGCCGAGCACGGCTCGCGCTTCGTGGCCGCGGTGGAGAACGGGCCGCTGAGCGCTACCCAGTTCCACCCGGAGAAGTCCGGCGAGGCCGGCCTGAAGCTCCTGCGCAACTGGATCGGCTCGCTCTAGCGACGATCCCCGCCCGCTCCGCGGACCCCACACGACCCCGACAGAGGAAACACACCGACATGAGCGAATTCTCGAACACGCCCAAGCTGGTCCTGCTGCCCGCCGTCGACGTCGCCGACGGCAAGGCCGTGCGACTGACGCAGGGCGAGGCCGGCAGCGAGACCAGTTACGGCGACCCGGTCGACGCCGCCGCCGAATGGGTGGAGGCCGGCGCCGAATGGATCCATCTGGTCGACCTGGACGCCGCCTTCGGCCGGGGCGACAACCGC
Source organism: Leifsonia sp. L25 (assembly GCF_050632895.1). The sequence continues at coordinate 14,668 of NZ_JBODRZ010000006.1, forward strand.
GACCTCCTCAAGAAGGTCATCGACCAGACCACGGGGGTCGACATCGAACTCTCCGGCGGCATCCGCGACGACGCGTCGCTGGAGCACGCGCTGGCGATCGGCGCGACGCGCGTCAACCTCGGCACGGCGGCGCTGGAGAACCCGGAGTGGGCGGCGAGGGCGATCGGCCGTTTCGGCGAGGCGATCGCGGTCGGTCTGGACGTGCGCGGCACGACGCTCGCGGCCCGCGGCTGGACGCGCGAGGGCGGCGACCTGTGGGAGGTGCTGGAACGCCTCGAGGAGGCCGGCTGCGCGCGTTACGTCGTGACCGACGTGACCAAGGACGGCACGCTCACGGGCCCGAACCTCGACCTGCTTCGCCAGGTGATGGAGCGCACGGAGCGACCCGTGGTCGCCTCCGGCGGCATCTCCAGCCTCGACGACATCGCCGCGCTGCGCGAGTTGGTGCCGCTGGGCCTGGAGGGCGCGATCGTCGGCAAGGCGCTCTACTCCGGAGCGTTCACCCTGCCCGAGGCGCTGGATGTCGCCGGCGACTGAGCCTGGGGACCGGTCGGACGGCGATCGGCAGGAGGCCGCACCCGGCGGTGCTTCGAGCGGCCCCACCGCGACCGGCGCCGACCGGCTGGCCGGGTTCGCGGCGACGCTCGCCGGATTCACTGCCTCCGTCGGCGACTCCGCGGGGCAGCCGTGGGAGGGCCGCGAGTTCGACGACAACCCGTTCGGCGACGACGACGGGTCGGCGCCTCCCGAGCTGCTCGGCGCCCTCGCCGCGTTCCGCGCGGGCGAGGTCGGCGCCGAAGCCGTGGTGGACGCCGTGCGCGCGGTGCGCCTCCTCATCCCGCTCGTCGCCGAGCTGGGGGAGGAGGGCGCCGGCGACACAGGGCTCGTGGTCGACAAGACGCAGGAGCTGTCCATCGTCACCGTCGCTGCGCCGGACGGACGGCGCGTCCTCCCGGTGTTCTCGTCGGTGACGGCGATGCAGGCCTGGAATCCGCTGGCTCGACCGGTGCCGGCTGCGGGCCCGCGTGCCGCGCTCGCCGCGGCGTCGGAGGAGACCGAGCTGCTCGTGCTCGACCCCACCTCCGAGACCGAGTTCGTGCTGCGGCGGCCGGCGGTGTGGGCTCTCGCGCAGGGGCAGCCCTGGCTGCCGAGCCACCGCGACCCGGTGGTGGTGACGGCGTTCCGGGCGTCGATCGTGTCCGAACTCGGCGTGCTCGACCTGGACCTGGCCGCGGGCGACCCGGAGTACCGCTTCGCAGGCGATGAACTGGTGGTGCGGCTCACGCTCGCCGCCGGCCTGACCGCAGAGGAGCTGAACGCCATCCTGTCCCGCCTCGCGCAGCGCTGGGCCGCCGACGACGCGATCGCCACCCGCGTCGACTCCCTCCGCGTCCAACTCACCGCCGCCCCGTGACACACGAGTACGCGGATGATCCGCGTACTCGGCGGTTTCTGACCGATTATGCGCGTACTCGGGGGCTGCGGGCGGTTCCGCCTACGCTGGAGGGATCATGACCGTCTTCGCCGCCCTCGTCCTGTTCGCCAACGCCGTCTTCAACGTGATCGCCTGGCCGCGCTTCTTCGCCCGGGTCCGGTCCGACCAGCGCGCCAGGGACGCTGCGGGGCGCCCCACGGCCTTTTTCCGCGTGCACGCGGCGCTGCTCGGCGTCGCCCTCCTGCTCGCCGTGCTGTCGGCCGTCGCCGGGGTGGTCCTCCTCGTCGCGTGAGGTCCGAGGCGCGCACGAGCGCGGGAGCCCGGTTGCCCGTGGCGTGAGCCGGATGGGAGCATGAGGGCATGGCCATCACGATCACCGGCGACGCCGAAGCCGACGCCCTTCTCGACCAGTCTCCGTTCGCCCTGCTCGTCGGGATGATGCTCGACCAGCAGATCGCGATGGAGACCGCCTTCACCGGTCCGGCCAAGCTGCGCGACCGCCTCGGCTCGCTCGACCCGGCCGGGATCGCCGCCCTCGACCCGGACGAGCTTGTCGCGGTGATGAAGCAGACGCCGTCGGTGCACCGCTTCCCGGGCTCGATGGCCGGTCGGTTGCAGTCGCTGTCCGCCGCGATCGTCGACGAGTGGGGCGGCGACACCGCGGCGATCTGGACCCAGGGCGATCCCAGCGGAGCCGAGGTGCTGCGCCGGCTCAAGGCGCTCCCCGGCTTCGGCGAGCAGAAGGCGAAGATCTTCCTGGCGCTGCTCGGCAAGCAGAAGGGACTCCAGGCGCAGGGCTGGCGGGAGGCCGCCGGCGACTACGGCGCGGAGGGCTACCGGTCGGTCGCCGACATCGTCGACCCGGAGTCGCTCACCAAGGTCCGCGAGCACAAGCGCGCGATGAAGGCCGCTGCGAAGGGCTGATGGCCCGGACCCGGTGAGATGTCGGCGGCCGCCGATAGCGTAGCGGTGTGTTCCTCCTCGACGGTGTGATCGTCACCAGCGCCAGCGATCTGACCGAAGCGTCCAAGTGCGAGTTCGCCTTCCTGCGCACGCTCGACGTCAAGCTCGGCCGGCTGGAGAAGACCGACGAGGTCGAGGATCCGATGTACGTGCGCTCGTCGCGGTTGGGCGACGAGCAGGAGCACCACATCCTGGAGCGCTACCGCGAGCGGTTCGGCGACGGCGTCGCGGAGATCGAGCGGCCCGAGTCGCTGAGCGCCGAGAGCCTCGCGGAGGCCGTGCGCCGCACCGCCGACGCATTCGCGCGGGGGAGCGAGGTGGTCTTCCAGGCCACCTTCTTCGACGGGTCGTTCGTCGGCTTCGCGGACTTCATCGTGCGGCTGCCCGACGGCCGCTACCGCGTCCAGGACTCCAAGCTCGCCCGCAGCGCGCGGGTGACCGCCCTTCTGCAGCTCGCCGCCTACGCCGAGCAGCTCCGGCGCACCGGCGTCGACGTCGACGGCACGGTCGAGTTGCTGCTGGGCGACGGCTCCGTCAGCGAGCACCGGCTGTCCGACATCGAGCCGGTCTACCGCAAGCGGCGCGCGCGGCTGCTCGACATCATCGCCGCGCACGTCGCGGATCCCGGCCCGGTGCAGTGGGGCGATCCGCGCTTCACGGTGTGCGGCCGGTGCGACACCTGTGACGCGGAGATCACCGCCGCACGCGACGTCCTGCTGGTCGCCGGGATGCGCGTGACCCAGCGCGAGCGTCTCGCCGCGGCGGGCATCACGACCATCGACGCGCTCGCGGGCTCGACCGGGCCGGTCGAGGGCATCTCCGAGGGAACGCTCTCGGGGCTGCGCGAGCAGGCGAGGCTTCAGCTCGAGGCCGTGGAGGGCGCGCCGCCGCCCGTGCGCGTGTTCAACGCCCCGGTGCTCGCCGTCCTCCCGGAGCCCGACCCGGGGGACATCTTCTTCGACTTCGAGGGCGACCCGCTCTACACCGAGGGCGCGGGGGAGCGCTGGAACCTCGACTACCTGTTCGGGATGGTCGACCAGGACGCCCGGTTCACCGCATTCTGGGCGCACGACTTCGCGGAGGAACGCGCGGCGCTGGAACGCTTCCTGGAGTTCGTCCGGGAGCGCCGGGCCGTGTATCCCGGCATGCACATCTACCACTACGCGGCCTACGAGCAGACCCACCTGCTGTCGATCTCCGCACGGCACGGCGTCGGCGAGGAGGAGGTCGACGGCCTGCTGCGCGACAACGTGATGGTCGATCTGTATCCGCTCGTGCGCAAGTCCGTGCGCGTCGGGTCGCGGTCGTACTCCATCAAGAAACTGGAGCCGCTCTACATGGGCACGGAACTGCGCCAGAGCGAGGTCACGAACGGCGCGGACTCCATCACCGAGTACGCGAACGCGCGCGACCTGATCGCGCTCGGCCGCTTCGCTGAGGCTCAGCCTTTGCTCGACGCGCTCGGCGACTACAACCGCTACGACTGCGTCTCGACGCTCCGACTCCGCGACTGGCTGCTCGCCCGCGCGGCCGAGGCAGGCGTGCCGATCGGCGCCGCGCCGATGGAGGAGCCCGAGCCCGCACCGGAGGAGTCGCCGCTGCGCGCGGGCCTGCTCGGGTTCGCCGGCGACCCGCTCGACCCGCACCGCACGCCCGACCGGGAGGCGATGGCGCTCGCCGCGGCCGCGATCGACTTCCACCGCCGCGAGCAGAAGAGCTTCTGGCAGAGTCACTTCTCCCGGCTCATCCAGCCGGTCGAGGAGTGGGCCGACACCCGCGACGTGCTGGTCGTGGAGACCGTGCGCGTCGTGCGCGACTGGTATCTGGACGAGGGCCAGCGGGTGGAGCGGCGCGAGCTGCTGCTCACGGGCCAATGGGGCGCGGGCAGTGCGGTGCGGGTGAGCGAGAGCTCCGGGCCGTTCCTCCTCTACGAATACCCCGGCCCGTTCCGGCTGCTGCGGGCGCAGCCGGGCGCGCGCACGGTGCGCAGCGCCGCCGTCATCGACGTCACCGACGACGGATCGGTGCTGGTGCGCGAGACGCTCCCGGAGGACGTGGCGGCGTATCCCCACCTCCCGATGGCGCTCACCCCGGCGCCGCCGCCGAACACGCGTCCGCTCGCCGAGGCGGTGCGCGAGTGGGGCACTGACCTGCTCGCGGCGCGGCACAACGACCGCTGGCCCGTGAACGCGACCATCGACCTGCTCCGGCGCACGCCGCCGCGCACGCGGTCGGGGGCGCTGGCACCCGAGGGGCCGGAGGACGGCAGTGGGCGCATCGCGGCCGTCACCGCGAGCCTGCTCGACCTGGACGCGTCGTACCTCGCGGTGCAGGGGCCTCCCGGCACCGGGAAGTCGTACCTCGGCGCCCACGTCATCGCGCGGCTCGTGGCAGAGTACGGCTGGCGCGTCGGGGTCGTCGCCCAGTCGCACGCGGTGGTCGAGAACCTGCTCGACCGCGTCGTGGACACCGGTCTCGACGCCGCCCTCGTCGGCAAGGTGCCGAGCGGCGCGGCCGAGGCGCCCCGATTCACGCCGCTGCGCCGGAACGGCCACCTGGAGTTCGCGGCCGAGCGCGAGGGCCGCGGGTACGTGCTGGGCGGCACAGCGTGGGACTTCGCCAACGTCGCACGTATCCCGCGCGGGAGTCTCGACCTGCTGGTGATCGACGAGGCCGGCCAGTTCTCGCTCGCCTCGACCATCGCGGTCGGCGTCGCGGCGCGCAACCTGCTGCTGCTCGGCGACCCGCAGCAGCTTCCCCAGGTCAGCCAGGGCAGCCATCCCGAACCCGTCGACGGCTCCGCCCTCGGCTGGGTGAGCGACGGCCACGACGTGCTCCCCGCGGAGTTCGGCTATTTCCTCGCCGAGAGCCGGCGTATGCACCCTGCGCTGGCGGAGGCGGTGTCCCGGCTGGCTTACGAGGGGAAACTGCACGCCCATCCGAGCGCCCGCGGCCGAGAGCTCGGCGGCGTCGAGCCCGGCCTCCACCCGGTGCCGGTAGAGCACGTGGGCAACGCCACGGCGTCGCCGCAGGAGGCCGAGGCGGTCGTCCGTATCGTGGACGCGCTGATCGGCCGCTCCTGGAGCGACCCCGCCGCAGGCGTCGAGGACGCGCCGCTGGGTCAGGGCGATGTCATCGTGGTGACCCCGTACAACGCGCAACTCGCCGAAGTGCGCGAGCTCCTCGACGCAGCAGGCTTCCCGCAGGTCCGGGTGGGAACGGTGGACAAGTTCCAGGGCCAGGAGGCCGCCGTCGCGATCGTCAGCCTGGCCGCGTCCTCGGCCGCCGACGTGCCCCGAGGGATGTCGTTCCTGCTGATGAAGAACCGGCTGAATGTCGCGATCTCGCGCGCGAAGTGGGCGGCGTACCTGGTGCACTCGCCCGAGCTGACCGAGTTCCTGCCCACGACTCCGGCCGGGGTGGGCGAGCTCAGCGCGTTCATCCGGCTGGTGGAGCCGAACGTGTCGGATCGCCCCGCCGTGGCTGCGCGTGAAGCCGCTGGTGAGGCGCGGGCCTGAGAGCTACGGTGGAGGCGTGTCCCCGGAGGAACTGCAGGAGCTCGTCATCCTGCGTCGCGCGCGCGACAAGATCGATCGCGAGTACGCCGAGCCGCTCGACGTCCCCACGATGGCCGCGTCCGCCTTCATGTCGCCGTCGCACTTCTCCCGCCGGTTCCGCGCCGTCTACGGCGAGACGCCCTACAGCTACCTGATGACCCGGCGGATCGAGCGCGCGATGGCGTTGCTGCGCGAGGGGATGACTGTGACCGAAGCATGCATGGCCGTAGGCTGTACGTCGCTCGGCTCGTTCAGCTCGAAGTTCGCCGAGGTGGTGGGGGAGTCGCCGACGAGCTACCGGGCGCGCGAGCACCGCGCCGTGCTCGCCATGCCCAACTGCATCGCGAAGCAGCGGACGCGGCCGGTTCGCTCCAAGCCCGTTCGGGGCTGAGGCGCAACAGGTGAGCAGGAATGGAGAAGCGCTCCGTCCGCTGCGTTCCTAGAGTGGCCGTATGACCATTTCGCTTCAGTACTCGCACATCACCGTCACGAACCCCGAGGAGTCCCTCGCCTTCTATCGTGACGCGCTGGGGCTGGACGTCCTCAACGACGTCGAGTCGGGCGGCCACCACTGGATCACCCTCGGCGTCGCGGGTCAGCCGGGCACCGAGATCGTCCTCTCCGACCCGTACGCCGGCCGCTCGCAGTCCGACGGCGACGCCATCCAGGAGCTCGTCGCCAAGGGCGTGCTGACGAACGTCGTCTTCCGCACCGAGGACGACCTCGACGGCGTGTTCGAGCGTGTGCGCGCCAGCGGCGCCGAGGTGCTCCAGGAGCCGAAGGACCAGCCGTGGGGGCCGCGCGACTGCGCCTTCCGCGACCCGTCGGGCAACATGGTGCGCATCCTGCAGTCGGCGGCGCAGCCCGCGTGACCGGCCGCTTTGCGGTGTGCGCCGGAGGTCCCCCAATGGCCTCCGGCGCACACGTACCCCCGATTCTCGCGAAGGCCTGCGCAACCGGCCAGAGCGTTCGCACCTAAAATCGGAAATCTGACGACACGGACTGGCGTCGTCATATTTCGGAACGCGTTTTGCCCTCCCGACCCCCTCTTGGAAGGCTCGATGTGCCGCCAACCGTCCGCCGGCACATCCCACACCCTTCACGAGAGGCACAGCCATGTCCGACGCCACCCCGCCCGGAACCGTCCCCGCGCTCCCCGAGAAGCCCAAGCGCTCGAAGACCCCGTGGATCGTCGGCATCGCCGTCGTCGCGGTCCTCGCGATCGTCGGGGGCGTTGTCGCTGCCGTCAACGCGAGCGACAGCGGAACGGCAGACGCCGCGGGCGCGGCCGTCGCGGTGAAGATCGGCACGACGGAGCAGTCCGCACCGTATTGGCCGATCCTCAAGAAGGAGGCGGCGAAGGAGGGCATCGACATCCAGGTCGTCGGCTTCCGGGACTACACCCAGGCCAACCCGGCGCTCGCGAACGGCCAGCTCGACCTGAACCTGTTCCAGCACCTGCAGTTCCTGGCGAACTACAACGTGGAGTCGGGTCACGACCTGGTGCCGATCGCGTCGACCTACGTCGTCCCGCTGTCGCTCTACTCGAAGAAGTTCTCGTCGCTGGAGAAGCTCCCGGCCGGCGCGAAGATCGCCATCCCGAACGACCCCACCAACCAGGCCCGCGCCCTGCTGGTGCTGCAGAAGGCCGGCCTTCTGAAGTTGAAGAACGGCGGCACCACGCTCTCCACGCCGGCCGACATCGACGCGGCGGCGTCGAAGGTGACGGTGCTCCCGGTCGACGCCGCGCAGACCGCGCCCGCGCTCGATTCCGCAGACGCCGCGGTGATCAACAACACCTTCGTCGGCCCCGCCGGCATCGACCCGAAGTCCGCGCTGTTCCAGGACGACCCGAAGAGCTCCGCAGCCGAGCCGTACATCAACGCCTTCGTGGCCCGCGCGAAGGACAAGGACAACGCGACCTACCTGAAGATCGCCGACCTCTACCACTCGAAGGCGGTGCAGGACGCGGTGCTCGCCGACTCGAAGAACACCGCGGTGATCGTCCAGAAGCCGCAAGCCGACCTCATCGCGATCCTGCGCTCGCTGGAGAAGTCGATCGCGGCGGCGAAGTAGGCGTGAGCGCGCTCATCGAGTTCCGCGGCGTCACCAAGAGCTTCCGCTCCGGGGACGCGGCGGTCTCCGCCGTCACAGACATCGACCTGACCATCGAGCGCGGCGAGATCTTCGGCATCATCGGCTACTCCGGTGCGGGCAAGAGCACGCTGCTGCGGCTCATCAACGCGCTGGAGCACGCGACCTCCGGTTCGGTGATCGTCGACGGCCGCGACCTGACCACGCTGCGCGAGCGCGACCTGCGCAGCGTGCGGGCGGGGATCGGGATGATCTTCCAGCAGTTCAACCTGTTCCGCTCGCGCACAGTTTTCGCGAACATCGCGTATCCGCTGAAGGTCGCAGGCTGGCCACCGGACGAGCGCAAGCAGCGCGTCGCAGAACTGCTCGCCTTCGTCGGACTGACCGAGAAGGCGTGGGCGTACCCCGACCAGCTCTCCGGAGGCCAGAAACAGCGCGTCGGCATCGCCCGTGCGCTGGCGACGAACCCGGCCATCCTGCTCGCCGACGAGGCGACGAGCGCGCTCGATCCCGAGACGACCGCCGACGTGCTGGCGCTGCTCAAGCGGGTCAACGCGGAGCTCGGCGTCACCATCGTCGTCATCACGCACGAGATGGAGGTCGTCCGGTCGATCGCCGACCGGGTCGCCGTGCTCGACTCCGGCCGGATCATCGAGCTCGGGACCGTCTTCGACGTGTTCTCGGACCCGCAGACCGCGACCTCGCAGCGTTTCGTCGGCACTGTGCTCCGCAACCAGCCGGGGGAGGCCGACATCGAGCGGCTGCGCGGCAAGCACGACGGCCGGATCGTGTCGGCCCGCATCCACGACGACGGCCGCCTCGGCGCGGTGCTCTCCGACGCCGTCGGCCGGCACGGGGTCCGGTTCGAGATCGTCTACGGCGGCATCTCGGCCCTTCAGGGCCGGTCGTTCGGGAGCCTCACCCTCGAACTGCTCGGCGAACCGGAGGCGGTGGACGCGCTGATCGCGGAACTCCGCACGGTGACCGAGGTCGAGGAGGTGGCGGCATGACCGACTGGTCGACGCTCTGGCCGGTGTACCTGACCTCCATCGGCCAGACCCTGTGGATGGTCGTCGCGACACTCGTGCTCGGCGGTGTGCTCGGGCTCGCGCTCGGCGTGCTGCTGTACACGACGCGGCCCGGCGGCCTGCTGGAGAACCGCGTGCTGTCGGCGGTGCTGAACGTGCTGGTCAACTTCGTCCGCCCGATCCCGTTCATCATCTTCATGACCGCGGTGGCGCCGCTGACGCAGGCGGTGCTGGGGACGTTCCTCGGGACGCCCGCGGCGATCTTCCCGATGACGCTCGCGGCGACGTTCGCGATCTCCCGCATCGTGGAGCAGAACCTGGTCACGATCGACCCCGGTGTGATCGAGGCGGCGCGCGCGATGGGGTCGAGCCCCTGGCGGATCATCTCCACGCTGCTCATCCCGGAGGCGCTCGGCCCGCTGATCCTCGGTTACACGTTCGTGTTCGTCGCGATCGTGGACCTGTCGGCGGTCGCGGGCAGCCTCGGCGGCGGCGGCCTCGGGGACTTCGCCATCTCGTACGGCTACCAGCGTTACAACTGGGTCGTGACCTGGGTCGCGGTGCTGACGATCGTGGTGCTGGTGCAGGCGGCGCAGTTCCTGGGGAACACGCTGGCGCGGAAGGCGCTCCGGCGGTGAGGCGCTGCTAGGCCTTCGCGGTGTAGCGGCCGACCGGGCGCAGGCGGAGCGGGCGCTCGCGGTACTCGGCGAGGGCGTGCACGATCCAGCCGGCGGTGCGTGCGGTGGCGAAGATCACCTCGCCGGCGTCGTCGGACATCCCGCCCGCCAGGGAGAGCGCGGCGAGGGCGAGGTCCACGTTCGGCGCGGCGCCGGTGCGGTCGCGCAGCACGGCGGCCAGCGCGTCGACGGCCGCCACGACGGGTTCAGCGCCGGGGATGTCGGCGAGCATGCCGAGGAGGATTCGCCCGCGCGGGTCGCCCGCCGGATAGAGCGGCTGGCCGAAGCCGGGGACCGGCCCGCGGCCGCCCACCACGGCGTCGGCGACGACCCGGGCGGGCTCCTCGCCGGCGGCGATCCGGGCGAGCATCCGGTGGGCGGCGCGGCTGGCGTTGCCGTGCAGGGGGAGTCGAGCGCGCCGAGGCCGGCGACGACCACGGCGTAGGGGGTCGCGCGCGCGGAGGCGGCGGCGCGGGCCGCGAGCGTGGAGACGGCGAGGTCGTGGTCGAGGAGGAGGACCAGCGCGGCATCGAGGGTGCGCACGGCTTCGGGGGAGGCGGGGTGCGGGGAGAGCCGGGACCAGAGCTCGGCGGCGAGTCCAGCGCCCGACGCTCGCGACTTCTCCGGCAGCACCGCCACCATCCCTGCGATCAGTCGCTCCGCCGCACCGGCCACGGCCTCCGGGTCCAGTGAGGTGCGCAGCGGGTCGGCCGCCGCCAGAGCCGTCACCGCGACCAGCTGCCGGTCGCGGTCGCCCGCGCCCGCCGGCAGCGCCGCCGCGACCCGGCGGGCTGACTCCAGCCCGGGGCCGGGCACGAACCGTACCGAGGCATCCCAGCGCCGGGTGAGCGCCCAGTGCGCGACGACCTCGAACGGCTGCCCGGCCAGCTCGGCGGCCGGGCGCCCGCGGTAGTACAGCTCGCCCTCGTCGATGAGCGCGAAGTCCGTCTCGATCACCATCAGCGGCCGGCCCTCCGAGCGCGCCGGCGCGGGGAGGTGCGGCGGCGCCGGGCGGAGGCGAAGGCCTCCACCTCCAGCGCGTCGAAGCTCGACCCGGCCGCGGTGCGTTCGCGGGCGAGCAGCCCGCGTGCGACGTACGCGTACAGCGTCTCGAGCTTGACGCCGAGGCGCTCGGCGGTCTGTTCGGCGGTGAGCCGCGGGAGGTCGCTCATATTGATCCGATCAACGTTGACGTACGTACCGTCCACGTTCACACTACTGGCATGGACCGCATGAACGACACCCTCATCGACGTCCCGCGCGGACTGACCAATGTCGTCGCCGCCAGCACCGCGCTCGGCGACGTCCGCGGGCACGAGGGCTTCTACCACTACCGCCAGTACTCGGCTGTCGACCTGGCGCGCGAGCGCACCTTCGAGGACGCCTGGTACCTGCTGCTGTTCGGCGAGCTGCCGTCCGTGCAGGAGCTGGCGGCCTTCCGGGCGCGGATCGCCGAGGCGCGCCGGATCCCGGAGCCGGTCGCCGAACTGCTGCCGGCGATCGCACGGCTGACGACGCACGGCGACGCGCTGGCCGGACTCCGGATGGCGCTCGCCGCGGTCGCCGCCGCCGACCGGATGCAGCCCGTCTACGACGAGGACGCGGAGACCCGGCTGCGCGACGCGATCCGCGTGGCGGCGGTCACGCCGGTGCTGCTGGCCTCGCTGCACGCGTACGCCGAGGGGCGCATGCCGTCCGAGCCGCGCGACGACCTCGGCCACGTCGCGGACTACCTGCGGCTGATCACCGGCCGCACTCCCGACGCCGCGCACGAGCACGCGCTCAGCGCGTACCTGACGGCCGCGATCGACCACGGCTTCAACGCCTCCACCTTCACCGCCCGGGTGATCGCGTCCACGGGCGCGGATGTCGCGGCGGCGGTGGACGGCGCGCTCGGCGCACTGTCCGGCCCGCTGCACGGCGGCGCGCCCAGCCGCGCGCTCGACACGCTCGATGCGATCGGGACCCCCGACCGCATCGACGCGTGGATCACCGAGACGGTGCGCTCGGGCGGGAGGGTGATGGGCTTCGGCCACGCCGTCTACCGCACCGAGGACCCGCGGTCGGTGCTGCTGAGGGAGGTCGCTCAGGGCTTCGGCGGCGAGCGGGTGGACTTCGCGGTGCGGGTCGAGGAGCGGGTCCAGCAGCTCCTCGAGGAGCTGAAGCCCGGGCGCGGGCTGCACACGAACGTCGAGTTCTACGCCGGCGTCGTGATGGAGCTGTGCGGCATCCCGCGCGAGCTGTTCACGCCGACGTTCGCAGCGGCGCGCGTCGTCGGCTGGACCGCGCACATCCTGGAGCAGGCGACGGACGGCAAGATCCTGCGGCCATCGTCGCGCTACGTCGGTCCCCCAGCGCCCGAGCCGTTGCCCGGGAGACCGATCGCCGCCTGACCGACAGGGGTGCGGGGGCGTATCGTGCTGCTCGGGCGGCCTCCTCAGCGGCCGCACGAGCGACGGAGGACGCGATGCGCGGAGCGGTGCGGCACGTGGAGTGGGTCGGCGACGAGGATCCGGAGCGGCTGGAGGCGGCGGTCGTCACCTTCGCGCCCGACCGGCTGGACGCGCTCGGCACCTCCCGCACGACGGACTACGTCACGAGCTGGGCGCTGGAGACCGGCCCGGGCTGGGTGACCTCCCGGCTGTCGGTCGCGGTCGACGGCCGCGGTTTCACCCGGTGGCTCGTCCTCACCCGCGACGCCCACGGCCGCTGGGCCGCCGAATCGTACACGCACGGCGACGACCGCTACCACGACGAGCCGATGGCGGCCCCGGGGATCGCCGATCCGGAGAGCCTGGAGGGCGCGCTCGACTGCGACCTGGCGCTCTGCCCGGTCACGAACACGATGCCGATCCTCCGGCTCGGCGCGCTGGAGGGGTTGGAGGAGACCGAGCTGACGATGGCGTGGGTCGACCTCCCGTCGCTGGCGGTGGTGGCGAGCCGGCAGGCGTACAGTGCGGCCGAGCCGTTCGACGCGGGTGCGGGCCGTTCGGTCGTGCGCTTCCGGAGCGTCGGCAGCGGGTTCATGGCGGACCTCGGCGTGGACGAGGACGGCCTGGTCATCGACTACCCGCGGCTCGCGCGCCGCATCCGCACCTGCTGACGGCGTCAGGAAGTCAGGAAGTCAGGGCGTCAGGGCGTCAGGGCGTCAGGGCGTCAGGGCGTCAGGCGGTCAGGGGGTGGGGGCGAGGGCGTCGTAGTCTCGGAAGCTCGTGCGGATGCGCACGATGGTCGCGACCAGCACCACGATCAGGAGGCCGCCCAGCAGCGGCGGGAACCAGAGCGCGCCGGAGAGCGCGAGCACGCCGATGTAGAGGTCGCCGAGCCGGGGGCCGCCGGTCACCACCACGGTGAACACACCCTGCAGCCTCCCGCGCATGACGTCGGGCGCCGACGCCTGCAGGATGGTCATCCGGAAGATCGAGCTGACGTTGTCGGCCGCGCCCGAGGCCGCCAGCAGCACGGTGGCCGCGATCAGCGCGGGGAGGTTCGCGTCGGCGATCGACGCGCTCCCGCCGGCCGTCCCGCTGAATGCGACGACCGCGAGCACGATGCCGAAGCCGAGGATGGAGGCGCCGTAGACGACGATCGCCCGCTCCACCGCGCGGCCCTGCCACCGGACGCCGCCGAGCCGCCCGGAGAAGACGCTGGACACCAACGTCCCGACCGCGCCGGCGGCGGTCAGGATGCCGACCGTCACGGGTCCGCCGCCGATGAGCAGCGCGCCCACCGCCGGGAACAGCGCCCGCGGCTGGCCGAACGTCATCGCGATCAGGTCGAGCACGAAGGTCATCGACAGGTTCGGCGCCGACTTCAGGAAGCGCAGCCCCTGGAGCACCGAGGACAGCCCGGCGCGCTGCCGCTCGCCCTCCGGCACGATCGACGGCAACGTGAAAATCCCGAGGAACGCCGCGGTGAACAGGATCACGTCGACCGTGTACGTCCACGGGATGCCGACGCTCGCGACCAGGAGTCCGGCGAGCGCGGGGCCGACGGTGACCATCACGCCCATGCTCATCCCGCCGAGCGCGCTCGCCGCGGGCAGCAGCCGTGCGGGGAGGAGTCGGGGCGTGATCGCCTGCCGGGTGGCGCCGATCATGACCGTGGCGACCGCGTTGACCGTCGTGAGGAGGTAGAGCGGCCACACCACCTGGACGTGCGACCAGGCGAACACAGCGATCCCCGCAGTGGAGGCCCACGCGACGATGGCGGTCACGAGGGCGACCTTCCTCCGGTCGAACGCGTCGGCGAGAACGCCGCCGTACAGCCCGAAGACGATCATCGGCACGAGCGCGAACAGCGCGACGAGCGAGACGGCCAGAGTCGAGTGCGTGAGGTCGTAGATGTTGAGGCCGACGGCGACGATCGTCATCTGGCCGCCGATGCCGGAGACGGCGCCGCCGAGCCAGAGCCGGGCGAACGCCGGCGACTCCCTCAGCGGGCTGAGGTCGACGAAGTGCCGGGCGTGCGCGAGCCGAGGCTCGCTCGTATCGTCGGGCTCCTTGGTGCCCGGAGCCTGGCCGCCGCTCAGAAGCGCGGCTTCTTGCTGAGCGTCACCGCGGCGAGCGAGAAGACGACGCCGAACAGCATGAGCGTGACCGTGACGGCCTGCAGGACGACCTGGAAGAACGGGACGAACGGTGTGACCGAGACCCAGAGCCAGAGGATCGCGCCGATCAGCGTGATGACGTAGCTGAAAGTGCGGCGCGCGTAGAGCGCGTTGAGCGACACGACCGTGCCGGCGACCGTCATCTGGAACAGCGGCAGGAACGCGTGCGCGTTGCCGGTCCAGGTCGCGACCAGGCTGATGACGCCCAGCACGAGGGTGACCAGCACGACGAGGGTCGCGAGCAGGTTGCCGAGCAGCGGCGGCACCGTGGCGCTCAGGCTGCGGACGAGCCCACCGTGCTCGTCGTCGATCTCGTTCTCGGTACGGGGCTCAGCGATGATGTGCGTGGTCACGACGACGATCCTACCGCCCGCCCGGGCGGGGCCGCGCACGCTTCCGGCCCGGCACCGGGCGGGTACGTTGGAAGCCATGTCTGCCGACCACCGCCGGAGGCCCCGGCTCAGCCTGCCCGGCCGCGTCGTCCGCACGGACGCGGCGGCGGCCCGCCGCATCGACCGTCGCACGACCGGGCCGGGCGCCGACCGGTTCTGGCGCCTGCTCAGCGGCGCGGCCGACCACGGCAAGCTCTGGTTCGCCGCCGCCGCTGTGCTCGTCGCACTCGGCAAGCCGCGGGCGGCGGCCCGCGGGCTCGTCTCGCTCGGCATCGCCAGTCTGGTCGCCAACGTCGTGGGCAAGCAGCTCGTCGGCGGCGATCGGCCCGCGCCGGCCTCCATCCGTCTGGCGCGGCGGCTGGACCGCTCGCCGACCTCCCCGTCGTTCCCGTCCGGTCACGCCGCGAGCGCCGCGGCGTTCGCGACCGGGGTCGCGCTCGACTCCCCGGCTGCCGGCGCCGCTCTGGCCCCGCTCGCCGCCGGCGTCGGCTACTCGCGGCTGCACACCGGGGCGCACTGGCTCTCGGACGTCGCGGGCGGCGCCGCCATCGGCGCGGGCGCGGCCCTGCTCGTGAAGGCGCTGGGTCCGGCGGTCCGTCGGCTCCGGCCGGCCGCGTATCGCCGCGCCCCCACTGCATCGGCAGTCCGGCTCCCGGTGCTCGTGCGCGGCGCCGGCGCGTTCATCGTCGTCAACCCCGGCTCGGGCGCGGGGCTCGGCCGGCCGGACCCGCGGCCCCTGCTCGCGGAGCGATTCCCCGAAGCCCGCGTCCACGAGCTCCAGGAGGGGGACGACATCGCCGCGCTCGTCCAGCAGCAGTTGGGCTCGGCGGAGCCGCCCGCGGTGCTCGGCGTCTCCGGCGGCGACGGGACGGTGGCGGCGATGGCCCACGAAGCGCGCCTGGCCGGCCTCCCGCTGCTCGTCCTCCCTGGCGGCACGTTCAACCACTTCGCGAAAGCGATCGGAGCAGACACGCTGGAGGTCGCGCTCGCCGCGTTCGAGGCGGGCACGGGACGGCACGTGGACGTCGCCGAGCTGCGGCTCCCGGCGGGCAGCGACGGCGACGCCGTGACGCGGACGGTGCTCAACACGTCCTCCGTCGGCGTCTATCCGGCCTTCGTCGCCGAGCGGGAGCGGCACGAGGGTCGCTGGGGAAAGCCGCTCGCGGCCGTGATCGCGGCCATCCGGGTGGTGCGGAAGAGCACGCCGATCGACCTGGAGGTCGATGGCCGCCCCCGGTCGGTCTGGTCGGTGTTCATCGGGGTCGACCGCTACTACCCGGTCACCGTCGCCCCGATCGAACGACGTCGGCTGGACGACGGCCTGCTGGACATCCGCATCCTCGACGCCGGGCGGACTCCGAAGACCCGTGGCGCGGTCGCGCTCGCGTTCGGCGGGCGCACCGACACGCTGGTGGCGCGGCTGCCCTTCCTGCAGGGGCCTCCGGTGATCGACGGCTTCACCGCGGAGCGGATCTCCCTCCGCACGCGCGGTGAGGACCCGGGCTACGCCCACGACGGGGAGGCCTCCACCACGACGCCCGGCGACGGCCTGGACCTGCGCATCCTGCCTGCGGGACTGGCCGTGTACGCGCCGGTCAGCTCTCCTTGACGACCTGGTCGACGCGCTTGTCGGGTCGCAGGCCGCGCCACGACGGCTGACGCAGCCGCTCGGTGCCCGTCCACTCGGCGAACTCCACCTCGCCGACGTACTCCGGCCGCACCCAGTGCGCGCCGCGCGCGTCGAGCGCGGGCACACCCGCCAGCGGGGGAGTCGTTCGCGGGTGCGCCGCCAGCTTCTTCGCCAGGTCGTCGAGCATCGCGTCGGTGAAGCCGGTGCCCACCTTGCCCACATAACGGAGCCCGTCGCCGTCAGGGATCCCGAGCAGCAGAGCGCCGATGCCGTTCGCGCGACGGCCGTTGCCGGGGGTCCAGCCGCCGATGACGACCTCCTGCGTGAGGTGATGCTTGATCTTGATCCAGGTGCGGGACCGCCGGCCGGTCGCGTAGGTGCCGTCGCGCCGCTTGGCCATGACGCCCTCCAGGCCCAGCTCGCGGGAGGAGGAGATGGCGTGGTCGACGTCACCGGCGAAGGCCGGCGGCACCTGCACCGGGTCGTCCTTGGGCGGGCGCAGGGTGTCCTCCAGAGCGGCGCGGCGCTCGTCGTAGGTCTTCGTTCGGAGGTCCTCGCCGTCGAGCCCAAGGAGATCGAACACGAAGTAGTGGGCGGGCGCGCGCTCGGCCGCCGCGCGCACCTCCGCGGGACGGGTGAGGCCCATCCGGGTCTGCAGGAGGCCGAAGTCGGGCCGGCCCTTCGGGGTCAGCGTGACGATCTCGCCGTCGAGCACCAGGTCGTGGTCGCCCGCGAGGCCGACCAGGCCTGCCACATCGGGGTAGGTGCCGGTGATGTCGTTGCCGTTGCGCGTGGTCAGGCGCAGGGCGCCGTCGCGCACCACGGCGACAGCGCGGATGCCGTCCCATTTCATCTCGAACGCCCACTCCGACTCGTCGTGGATGTCGCCCCTGGAGCCCAGCGTGGCCAACATCGGCGACACGGCTTCCCCAGCAATCCGTTCCTCACTTTCTCCCGCTCGAACACGGCGTTTTGCGGGAGGAAGTGAGGAAGCGATGGCTGGGGAAGTGCTTGGGTTCATCAGGTGGATGAGCCAGTTCTTCTCGTCGCCGCCCTGTTTCGTCGCGATGAGGGCGAACTTCCGCGGCTCGCCGCCGAGGCCGCCATCGGGCTGCCCGTGCAGGGTCGCGATGACCTCGTCGTCGCGCCACTTCTCCAGTTCGTACTCGCCGTGGTCCCAGATGTCGACGTGGCCGGCGCCGTACTCGCCGTGCGGGATGTCGCCGGCGAATGTGCCGTACTCCAGCGGGTGATCCTCCACGTGCACGGCGAGGTGGTTCTGCTTCGGGTCGGTCGGCGGCCCCTTCGGCAGCGCCCAGCTCACGAGCACGCCGTCGTGCTGCAGCCGGAAGTCCCAGTGCAGCCGCCGGGCGTGGTGCTCCTGGATGACGAACGAGCGCCCGTCCGCGGCGTCCGGGCTGACCGACGGCACCGGCTCGGGCGTCTTGTCGGCGTCGCGCTTCGAGCGGTAGGTCGTCAGCCGGTCGGTCTCGGCCGTGGCCGGTTCCCCGGTTGCCGCGCGCCCCGCCGACAGGTCCGCCAACGGGTCGCCACGGCGCTTCACCCGCTCCAGGACCTCCGTGTACTCCAGGTGCCTCAGGTCCTTCGAGGCCAGCTCGCGCCAGGTCCGGGGCGCGGCGACGGTCGGCCGGAAGCGCCCGCGCAGCGAGTACGGCGCGATCGTCGTCTTCGCCCCGTTGTTCTGACTCCAGTCGACCAGCACCTTGCCTGTGCGCAGCGCCTTCTTCATGTCGCTGACGACGAGGTCGGGATGGTCGGCCTCCAGTGCCCGCGCCAGCTCGTGCGCCACCGCGGACACCTGATCGCTGGTCTGCGAGCCGTCCAGCGGCGCATAGAGGTGGATGCCCTTGGACCCGCTCGTCACCGGGAGCGGGTCGAGCCCCATGTCGGCGAGGATGGCGCGGGCCAGCCGGGCGACCTCCGCGCAGTCCTGCAGCGTCGCGCCCTCGCCCGGGTCGAGGTCGAGCACCAGGCGGTCCGGGTTGTGCCGCGTGTCGCCGCGGCCCACGCGCCACTGCGGCACGTGCAGCTCCAGCGACGCGATCTGCGCCAGCCAGACCAGCGTCGCGCGGTCGTTCACGAGGGGGTAGGTGTTCTCGCTGGTCTTGTGCCGGATGGTGCGCGTCTTCACCCAGCCCGGGGTGGAGGCCGGGTCCAGGTTCTTCTGGAAGAACACCTCGCCGGGCTTCTCCGGCGTGCCGACGCCGTGGACCCAGCGCTTGCGGGTGGCGATGCGGTCGCGGGTGTGCGGGATCATCACGTCGGCGATGGCGCTGTAGTAGCCGATGACGTCGGCCTTGGTGGTGCCGGTGTCCGGGTACATGACCTTGTCGAGGTTCGTCAGTTTCAGCCGATGCCCGTCGATCGAGACCGTCTCGGTGTCCTCCGCCGCCATGCGAACACCGTACGCCGCCCGTGCCCTCCCTGGCAGATAGCGCTTCCACTGTTGAGTTTCCGCGGAAGCGCGGACACGATGGTCCCATGAGGGCCATTTGGACGGGAGCCATCACCTTCGGGCTGGTCAATGTGCCGGTGAAGGTCTACAGCGCGACCGAAGACCACGACGTGGCGCTGCACCAGGTGCACGACGCCGACGGCGGGCGCATCCGGTACAAGCGCGTGTGCGAGATCGACGGCAAGACGATCCCGTACGAGCACATCGCGAAGGCGTACGACGACGGCGAGCGGACGGTGATCCTGACCCCGGAGGACCTGGAGTCGCTGCCGGCCGAGCGCAGCCGCGAGATCGACGTCGTGGAGTTCGTGCCGAACGACCAGCTCGACCCGATCATGTTCGACCGCAGCTACTACCTGGAGCCGGACTCCAAGTCGCTGAAGGCCTACGCACTGCTGCGCAAGACGCTGGAGGACGAGGACCGCACCGCGATCGTCAACTTCGCGCTCCGGCAGAAGACGCGGCTCGGCGCGCTGCGGGTGCGCGGCAATGTGCTGGTCCTCCAGACCATGCTGTGGCACGACGAGATCCGCGCGGCCGAGTTCCCGTCGCTGGAGACCACGCCGCGGATCACCGAGCGGGAGCTCTCGCTGTCCTCCGCCCTGATGGAGAGCTTCGCGGGCGACTTCGAGCCGGAGAAGTTCAGCGACGAGTACCAGGACGAGCTGCGCAGGCTGATCGACGCCAAGCTGGAGCAGGGCGAGACCATCGACACCGCCGCGACCTTCGGCGAGGACCAGGAGGAGGCCAAGAAGGGCGGCGGCGAAGTCATCGACCTGATGGAGGCGCTGCAGCGCAGCGTCGAGCGGAGCAGGGGAGGCGGGTCCTCGAAGGCGGCGGCTTCGGGGAAGGCCGACGAGAAGAAGCCTGCGGCGAAGGAGAAGAAGGCACCCACGAAGAAGGTTCCCGCGAAGACCAAGAAGCCCGCGTGACGCGCCTGCGCCGCAGCGACCCGTCCGGGCCGGGCTATGCCCGCCGCAGCTCCGCGAAGGGTCCGGTCTACGAGGACGTGGCGGGCAACCGCATCGTGGACGAGCGCGAGCTGGAGCGCATCCGCTCGCTCGTCATCCCGCCCGCGTGGAAGGACGTCTGGATCTCCCCGGACGCGCGTGGCCACATCCAGGCGGTGGGGACGGACGCGGCCGGAAGGCGGCAGTACCTCTACCACGAGTCCTGGCGGCTGCGTCAGGACCGGATCAAGTTCGAGCGCGCCGCCCAGCTCGCCGAAACGCTTCCCGGCGCTCGCCGCAAGGTCACGATGGACCTGCGGCAGGAGGGGTTCGACCGCGACCGCATCCTGGCGGCGGCGTTCCGCATCATCGACCTCGGCAGCCTCCGGATCGGCAGCGAGGAGTACCTCCACGCCAACGGCAGCCGTGGCCTCACCACGCTGCTCTGCCGGCACGCGGCGATCGACGGCGACGAGGTGACCCTGACCTTCCCCGCGAAGTCGGCGCAGAAGTGGGCGAGCACCATCCAGGACGCCGACCTCGCCGCACTGCTCGCGGAGATCGTCGCCGCGCGCGGCCAGCGCTCCCGGCTGCTGTCATGGAAGGACGGGACCTGGCACACCATCCGTCCGGCATCGCTGAACGAGTACATCCAGCGGCAGACCGGCGGCGAGTTCACGGCCAAGGACTTCCGGACCCTGCACGGCACGATCGTCGCGGCGCAGGCGCTCGCCGAGCTCGGGGTGGCCGACAAGGAGGCGCAACGTGCGAAGCGGGTCACTGCCGCCGTCGCCGAGGCCGCGGACGCGCTCGGCAACACGCCGACGATCGCGCGCAACAGCTACATCGACCCGCGCGTGTTCGACCGCTACCGGGCCGGGGAGGTCATCGACACCCGCGGCGGCCGCGCCCCCGAGCCGGCGCTGCTGGAACTCCTGAGCTGACGCCGGCCGCTTCGCCGCCTACCGTTTCGCGGCCGACTGCGCCGGCGTGCCCGCCGACAGCGGAGCCGCCACATCCTCCAGCGACTTGCGCTCGGCGTCCACGCCGAGGAACAGCTCGACCAGCCCCGCCGCGATCATCAGACCGGCGCCGATGTAGTAGCCGATCGCGATCGCCTGCACGCCGCCGCTGATGAGCTGTCCGAACAGGATCGGGCCGATGATGCCGCCCGCGGCGGTGCCGACCGCGTAGAAGAACGCGATCGCCATCGCCCGGGTCTCCATCGGGAAGATCTCGCTGACGGTCAGGTAGGCCGCGCTGGCGCCCGCCGAGGCGAAGAAGAAGACGACCATCCAGCAGACCGTCAGCCAGACCGCGTCGAGTGCACCCGCGGAGAAGAGCAGCGCGGTGCCGATGAGCAGCACGCCGGAACCGACGTAGCACAGCGTGATCATGAACCGGCGGCCCACCGAGTCGAACAGTCGCCCGAGCACCAGCGGACCGAGGAAGTTACCGATCGCGATCGGGAGCAGGGACCACGGTGCGATGTCGGCCGGCACCTTCAGCAGGTTCGTCAGCACCAGCGCGTAGGTGAAGAATACCGCGTTGTAGAGGAACGCCTGCCCGATGAACAGCGACAGCCCGAGGATCGACCGCTTCGGGTACTGATGGATGCCCACCCGGATGATCTCGCCGAACCCGGTCGACCGGCGCTGGTGGATCTCGATGCCCTTGTCGTCGGGCACGGTCTCCAGTTGCGAGCCGCTCTCCTTCTCGATGTCGCGCTCGATCTCCGCGACTTCCTTCTCGGCCGCCTCATCGCGGCCGTGGATGAACATCCAGCGCGGCGACTCCGGCACGTTCCGGCGCACGAGCAGGATGACCAGGCCGAGTACCGCGCCCAGCCCGAAGGCGATTCGCCAGCCGATGTTCGCCGGGAAGATCGCCGTGTTGAGCAGGAACACGGTGAGGACGGCGCCGAACGCGGTGCCGAGCCAGTACGAGCCGTTGATGGCGAGGTCGACGACGCCGCGGCGGCGGGCTGGGATGAGCTCGTCGATCGCGGAGTTGATCGCCGCGTACTCGCCGCCGATGCCGGCTCCGGTGAAGAAGCGGAACACGAAGAACATCCAGGGCGCGACCGAGAATGCGGTGAGCACGGTCGCCAGCAGGTAGAGGCCGAGCGTGACGATGAAGAGCTTCTTACGCCCGAACCGGTCGGTGAGGTAGCCGAAGACCATCGCTCCCACACAGGCGCCGGCGACGTAGATCGCCGCAGCGAGGCCGACCTGCGCGGTGGTCAGGCCGAGGCCGGAGGACTTCTCGGTGAGCCGGCTCGCGATCGCGCCCACGATGGTGACCTCGAGGCCGTCGAGGATCCACACTGTGCCGAGCCCGACGACGACGAGCCAGTGGAAGTGCGACCATGGCAGGCGGTCCAGCCGGGCCGGGATGGTGGTGCGGATGGTCTTGAGGCCCACCGAACCCTGGGAATCGGATGAATGCACGCTCATTTTCAGGAGAGTACGAGCGAACCGCTCCGACGACAGGCCCTTGACAACCGAATATTTGCGTGAAAGCAAGCGACACGCCTAGCGAGTGCTACCACCCTTGTCAACCCCTTGTTGGGGGAATGCGCATTCTGACACCGTTGACTCACGAATCGAGGCAGAAAACACCTGCACGACGAAATGGGATGACACGATGACGACGCTCGAAGTGACCAATGATCCAGTTCGCGACTACCTCAATTCCATCGGGAGGACCCGACTGCTGACGGCGGACGAGGAAGTCGCCCTGGCCAAGCGGATCGAGATCGGCGTGCTCGCCGGCGAACGCCTGGCGACCCGCCCGGGGCTGACCCCCAGAGAGAAGCGCGAGCTTCAGTACCTGGCCGACGACGGCAAGCGCGCCTTCGAGCGCTTCATCGAGGCGAACCTCCGCCTCGTGGTCAGCATCGCGAAGCGGTACGCCGGCCGCGGCCTCGCGGTGATGGACCTGATCCAGGAGGGCAACCTCGGCCTGGTGCGCGCGGTCGAGAAGTTCGACTACCGCACCGGCAACAAGTTCTCCACGTACGCCACCTGGTGGATCCGCCAGTCGATCCTCCGCGGCATCGCCGACACCGCCCGCCTGATCCGCATCCCGGTGCACACCGTCGAGAAGATCGACAAGCTCGACCGCATCCGCCGTGACCTCGGCGGCGAGCTCGGCCGCACGCCCACGCTGGAGGAGATGGCGGACGCCGCCAACCTGACCCCCGCCGAGGTGCACAAGCTGCAGATGAGCGACTCCGAGACCGTCTCGCTGGCCGTGCCGGTCGGCGAGAACGAGGGCGCCGAGCTCGGCGACTTGATCGAGGACGGCGACGCCCCCGGCCCGTCGGAGTCGGTGGAGGTCGAGTTCCGTCACCGCGATCTGGAGGAGCGCCTGCGCGAGCTGCCGCCGCGCGACGCCAAGGTCGTCCGGATGCGCTTCGGCCTCGACGGCCAGAAGCCGATGACCCTCGACGAGGTCGGCGCGGTCTACGGCATCACCCGCGAGCGCGTACGCCAGCTCGAGACCCGCAGCCTCAAACGCCTGCGCAGCCCTGAGCTGCTCGAATACCTGCGCTGACCGCCCACCTGCGCTGAGCGCCCACCTGGGCTGACCGCAGCGCCCACGCGATGACGGGAACCCCGTGCTCAGCCGAGCGCGGGGTTCTCGTGTTCCGCGGCCGCCTGCTCGAACGGGATGTCGCCGGGGTGGTCGCCCGATGCCGCCTCGTCCGCGCCGGCCTCCGCGTCGGCAGGGGCCGCGACGGTCTCCGCCACGGGAGCCTCGGCCGGACCGGCGGCCGCGAGTGGTTCTTCTGGTTCCGGTGTCATGGCGCGCCTCCGTTCTGCCACGATCACGGCCAGGATAGGAGCGGACTCCGCGGCGATCAAGCATCGCCGGACTTCTCTCAGCGAGTTGGCGGCGAGGATGCCGCCCGGCGGGGATCAGCGGCCGGGAGGCGAGTCGGCGTTGACCTCGTCGGCGCCGAGCGCGCCGATCTCCTCGGTGAGCTGGAGGCCCTGGGCGCTGTTGGAGGAGAGGGTGAGCTGTTCCAGCCACTGCTTGTTGATCGACGGCTGACGTCCGCCGCTGTAGCGGAACAGCAGCGGGATGGCCGGGTCGACCCAGATGGCGCTCCGGCCGTCGCCGACGCCCTGCTCGTCGCGCCAGGAGAAGAAGAAGCCTTCTTTGCGCCGCAGCTTGAGTCCGACCACGATCTGGAGGTGCGCGAGGACTCGGTCCTCGAATCCGATCTCGGTCGTACCGCCGTAAACGAGCTTGCCCATGCGAGAACCGTACCGGAATCCCCCTGAATGCATGCATTCGACGCGGGAAACCGCGCGGAGGCCTCCCGTGCTGGGGGTATGGTCGCACGGTGGAACCTCGACGCGTCCTCGTCACCGGCGCCACCGGCTACATCGGCGGCCGGCTGGTGCCCCGCCTCCTGGAGCGCGGCTACCGGGTGCGGGTGCTGGTGCGCTCGCCCCTCAAACTCACCGACGTCCCCTGGGCGCCCGACGTGGAGGTGGTGAAGGGCGACCTCCACGACCGCGCGTCCGTCGCGGAGGCCGTGCGCGACATCGACATCGTCTACTACCTCGTGCACTCGATGCGTGCGACCGGCGACTTCGACGAAGAGGAGGCGGATGGAGCGCGCTCGGTCGCCGAGGCGTCCGCGTCGGCGGGCGTGAGCCGGATCGTCTACCTCGGCGCGCTGCACCCCGACGGCCCGCTGTCCCGGCATCTGCGCTCCCGCGTCGCGGTCGGCCGCATCCTGCTGGACTCCGGCGTACCCACCGTCGTGCTGCAGGCCGGTGTCGTCATCGGCTCGGGCTCGGCGTCGTTCGAGATGATCCGGCAGCTGACCGACGTCCTGCCGTACATGCCGGCGCCGCGCTGGGTCCGCAACCGCATCCAGCCGATCGCGGTGCGCGACGTGCTGCACTATCTGCTGGCGGCCGCCGAGCTGCCGCCGGAGGTGAACCGCGCCTTCGACATCGGCGGCCCCGACATCCTCCGCTACGGGCAGATGATGAACGGCTACGCGCTGGAGGCCGGGTTGCGGCAGCGGCCGATCGCCTCGCTGCCCGTGTTCACCCCGTGGCTGGCGTCGCAGTGGGTGAACCTGGTCACGCCGATCCCGCGGGCGCTCGCTGTTCCCATCATCGAGTCGCTGCAATACGACTGCGTGATGCGCGACCACGACATCGACGTGGTGATCCCCCGCCGGAGGGCGGCCTCACCGGCTACCGCGCGTCCGTCCGTCTGGCGCTGGCGCGGCTGCGTGCCGGGACGGTCGAGACGAGCTGGCAGGACGCCTCGGTGTCCGGGGCGCCCAGCGATCCGCTGCCGAGCGACCCCGACTGGTCGGGCCACACCGTCTTCGCCGACGTGCGCGAGCGGACCAGCACGGCGCCGCCCGAGGAGGTCTGGCGGGTGATCGAGGGGATCGGCGGCGACCGGGGCTGGTACTCGTTCCCGCTCGCCTGGGCTCTCCGCGGCTGGCTGGACAAACTGGCGGGCGGGGTGGGCCTGCGCCGCGGCCGGCGCGACGCCGACCGATTGCAGACCGGCGACGCCCTCGACTGGTGGCGCGTCGAGGCCATCGAGCGCGGATCGGCGCTGCGGCTGCGTGCCGAGATGCGGGTCCCCGGTCTCGCCTGGCTGGAGTTGGGCGTCACGCCGGACGGAACGGGGTCCCGGTACCGTCAGCGCGCCGTCTTCTTCCCGCACGGGCTCGCCGGCCGGCTGTACTGGCTGGCGATCCTTCCGTTCCACGGGATCATCTTCGCCGGGATGGCCGAGCGGATCGTCGTGGAGGCCGAGCGGGCGTCACGTTCCAGGCCCGGGGACGGAGTCACTCCGGCGGGGCCGTGACGAGCGTCGTCGCGCTGAGGTCGTGGAGGAAGCGGGTGACGATGTCGCGTTCCCCGGGGCTGAGCGCCCGGGCGACCTCGAAGCGCCTGGCGTGTTGCAGCCCCATCGTGCGGCGCACCTGGCGGTGGGTCTCCGGAGTGATCTCCACCGTGACCGCGCGACGGTCGGTGGGGTGCGGCTTGCGGACGATGTGGCCCGCACGCTCCAGCCGGTCGAGCAGCTTCGTGACGGAGGCCGTCGAGATGTGCAGATGTTCGGCGAGAGCGCCGGCGGTCACCGCCACATCGGCGTTCATGGACGCGATGATGTAGCGCAGCGCCCTCATATCGGTCTCGTTGAGCTGCATCGCGGTGCGCGATTCGAAGCTGAGGCGCTGCTCGGCCTCCCGCCAGCCGCGGACGGCGTCCAGCACCCCGATGACCTGCTGCAGCTCCTCCTCGCTCAGGTCGTCGTGGCGGACGAGCTCCTGCCGCGGGTCGATCACCCGCGGGTCGATCAGCGACCCGGAGATGCGGCGGGCCTCATCCTTCGAACTCATGGGCACATCCTATTCCCCGCGTAAGAAGCGTGCTAAGTTATTTGCTAACCAGGCTAGGTAAAGGAGGTGGGAATGACCCAGCTTCGCCCCGAACTGACGGAGCACCACCCCGATCCGGAGGTCTCGGCCGGGGACGTCCCGGCCCCTGACCCCGTCGAAACCGACCTGCGCTCGGTCGAGCACGAGCTGTCCGCCTTCCTCTCCGCCCGAGCGCACGGCGCTGCGGCGTACGGCGAGGATTACGCCCGCCTATGGCAGGCCGTCGAGGAGTCCTCCCGCGGCGGCAAGCGGCTGCGGCCCCGGCTCGTGCTGTCGGCGTTCCACGGACTGGCCGGCTTCGGGCGCGCAGATCACCCTGACCGCGCTGCCGACCAGGATCACATCGCTGACGGTGGCCGTGCCGCCGCCGTCCAGACCGCCGTCGCCTTCGAGCTCCTGCACAGCGCCTTCCTGCTGCACGACGACGTGATCGACGGCGACACCGTGCGCCGCGGCCGTCCGAACGTCGCCGGTGAGTTCAGCGCGGACGCTCTCTTCCGGGGAGCCGGGATCCCACGCGCCCGGCTCTGGGGAGAGTCCGCGGCCATCCTCGCCGGCGACCTCCTGCTGCACGCCGCCGCCCAGCACATCGCGCGCCTGGCTGTCGCGGAGGCCACGCGCGCGCGGCTGCTCGACCTGATCGACCAGGCCGTCTTCGTCACAGCCGCGGGGGAGCTGGCGGATGTCGGACTGGCCACCGGGATGTCCGCGAGTGGGCTGCCCGATGTCCTCGCGATGACCGCCTCCAAGACCGCGGAGTACTCGGTCTCAGGGCCGCTCGCCGCGGGCGCCCTGCTCGCGGGCGCGGGCGACGATGTCGTGGAGCTGCTCGCCCGCTACGGCCGGCTGGTGGGCGTCGCCTTCCAGCTCGGCGACGACCTGCTCGGGGTGTACGGCGACGCGACCGTGACGGGCAAGACCGTGGTCGGCGACCTCCAGCAGGGCAAGGAGACCACGCTCATCGCCTTCGCCCGGGGCACTGCGCAGTGGCCCGACCTGGAGCCGCTGTTCGGGCGGGACGACCTCGGCCCCGACGGCACCGCGGAGCTCGCAGCGGGCCTCGAACGCTGCGGCGCGCGCGCCTTCGCCGAGCGTCTCCTGGCCGATCACGTGGCCGCGGCCGTCGCCGCACTGGACACCCCGCTGCTGCCGTCCGCGCTCGCGGCGACGCTCACCGGCGTCGCACGCGGCTGCGTCGGGAGGGCGGCATGACCCGCACCGAGCCGTCGGCGTCCGGAACCTCGCCGGACGGGCTGCCCGCCTCTGCCTCCGACACCGACCTCACCCTCTACAGCCGGGCCGCGCACCGCAGCGCTGCCACGATCATCCACCAGTACTCCACCTCGTTCGGGATGGCGACCAGGCTGCTGTCGCCGTCCGTCCGCCCCCGGGTCGAGGACGTCTACGCGCTCGTCCGGGTCGCCGACGAGATCGTGGACGGGGCGGCGGCCGAGGCCGGGCTGACCGGCGAGCAGATCGGGGACGTGCTCGGCGCTCTGGAGGACGACACCGAGCGGGCGCTGTGCACCGGTTACAGCGCCAATGTCGTCGTGCACGCTTTCGCCCGCACGGCGCGATCGGCCGGCTTCGGCGCCGAGCTGACCCGGCCGTTCTTCGCCTCCATGCGCCGGGACCTCGACCCCGTCGACTTCACCGCCGAGGAGCTCAGCGCCTACGTCTACGGTTCAGCGGAGGTCGTCGGGCTGATGTGCCTCGCGGTCTTCCTCGCCGACTCGCCCGTGCCGGACGCGACCCGGCGCCGGCTGGAGGCCGGAGCACGCCGGCTCGGGGCGGCGTTCCAGAAGATCAACTTCCTGCGCGACCTCGCCGTCGACTACGCCGAGCTCGGCCGCAGCTACTTCCCTGGCATCGACCCGGCACGCCTCACCGAGCGGCAGAAGCTCGCGCTCGTGGTGGACATCGACTGCGACCTGGGCGCGGCGGCCGACGCCATCCCGGAGCTGCCCGAGAACTGCCGGCGTGCCATCGCCGCCGCCCACGGACTGTTCTCCGAGCTGAGCGACCGGATCCGGCAGACCCCGGCCCCCGAGCTGCTCACGCGCCGGGTGCGGGTGCCCAACGGGGTCAAGCTCGCGATCCTGTTGCGGGCCTCCACCGGGTCGCTGCGGTGACGGAGCGCCCGATGGACGCCGACCGGATCGACGCCGACCGGATCGTCGCCGATCGTGTCGCCACCGATCGTGTCGTCATCGTCGGGGGCGGGATCGCCGGGCTCGCCACCGCGGCGCTGCTCGCGCGGGACGGC
The DNA here is from genome assembly GCF_050632895.1 of Leifsonia sp. L25. Next base: position 43,178 of record NZ_JBODRZ010000006.1, read on the forward strand.
CGCCGGGTCACCCTCCTCGAGCAGCGCGACGCGCTGGGCGGCCGGGCCGGCTTGTGGGAGGCGGACGGCTTCCGCTTCGACACCGGACCGTCCTGGTACCTGATGCCGGAGGTGTTCGACCACTTCTTCCGGCTGCTCGGAACGAGCGCCGCCGAGCAGCTCGACCTGGTCACCCTCGACCCGGGCTACCGGCTGTTCGCGGAGTCCGGCGGCGATCCGCTGGACGTCCGGGCAGACGGCCGGGGCAACCGTGCCCTGTTCGAGAGCCTGGAGCCGGGCGCCGCGGCTGCGCTCGACCGTTACCTGGAGAGCGCGGCCGAGACCTACCGGCTGGCGGTCGACCGCTTCCTCTACGCGACCTTCGCCACGCCCGGGGCGCTGTTGGACCCGGCGGTCCTCCGCCGCGCCGCGCGCCTGGCGCGTCTCCTGCTCGAACCGCTCGATCGCTACGCCGCGGGCTTCGTGCGCGACACCCGTCTCCGCCAGCTTCTCGGCTACCCGGCGGTCTTCCTCGGCACGTCGCCCGGCCGGGCGCCCAGCATGTACCACCTGATGAGCCACCTCGACCTCGACGACGGCGTCCGCTACCCGATGGGCGGCTTCACCGAGCTGATCCGGCGGATCGCGGCGCTCGCCGAGAGCGCGGGCGCGGAGCTGGTGACCGGGGCGCGGGTCACGGCGATCCGCACGGAACCGGGACGGGGGCGCCGCGCGCGTGCGACAGGCGTCGAGTACGTCGACGCCGCGGGGCGCTCGCGAGTCGCGGAGGCGAACGTCGTGGTCTCGGCCGCGGACCTCCACCACACCGAGACCGCTCTGCTGCCGCCGTCGCTGCGCACCCATCCCGAGCGGAGCTGGGACCGACGCGACCCCGGGCCCGGCGCGGTGCTCGCGATGCTCGGTGTCCGCGGCGCCCTTCCGGAGCTCACCCATCACAACCTGTTCTTCACCACCGACTGGGAGGCCGGCTTCGCGCGCATCTACGGCGCCCGGCGCGGCTTCGGCCGGGGAACGGTCCTCCCCGACCCCGCATCCCTCTACGTCTGCAAGCCGAGCGCGACCGACCCGGGCGTCGCTCCGGAGGACTCCGAGAACCTCTTCCTGCTCATCCCCGTCGCCGCCGATGTCTCCATCGGCCGCGGCGGGGTGGACGGCGCCGGCGACCGGCTCGTGGAGAAGACGGTCGACGCCGCGGTCGCCCAGGTCGGCGCGTGGGCCGGCATCCCGGACCTCGCCGACCGGATCGTCCTGCGCCGAACGGTCGGCCCCGACGACTTCGCGCAGGACTTCAACTCCTGGATGGGCGGTGCCCTCGGGCTCGCGCACACCCTCCGGCAGAGCGCGTTCTTCCGCCCGGGGAACGCGTCGAAGCGAGTCGACGGCCTCCTCTACGCCGGGTCGTCGACCATCCCGGGGATCGGCCTCCCCATGTGCCTGATCAGCGCGGAGCTGGTGCTCAAGCGACTCCGCGGCGACGACAGTGCGGCGCCGCTGCCGGAGCCGCTGCACCCGGTCACGGCGGGGGAGCGCGTCCCGTGATCCTCGCCTACCTCGCCTGCCTGCTGGTCGCGCTCGGCGCGCTGGTGATCCTCGACCGGCGGTTCGCGCTGGTCTTCTGGCGCGGCGGCGCCGCACGGAGGGCCGCCCTGACGCTCGCGGCCGGGCTGGTCTTCTTCCTGGCCTGGGACGTGCTCGGCATCGCGCTCGGCGTCTTCGCCCGCGGCCGGTCGCCGTTCATGACCGGCATCGAGCTCGCGCCGCAGCTCCCGCTGGAGGAGCCGGTCTTCCTGGCCTTCCTCTGCTATCTGACGCTGGTCCTCCTGTTCGGGACGCGCGCGCTGCTCGACCGGCGGGAGCACGGATGACCTACCCGCTGCTCAGCGCGGCGTTCCTCGCGCTCGCCGCGGCCGTTCTCGTCGTCGGCCTCGTCCGCGCGCCGGAACGCGCCCGCCTCGTGCGGCGCTGGACCGTCCCGGCCGTCGTCGCCGGTGTGGTGCTGGTGGTGCTCACGGCCGTCTTCGACAACCTCATGATCGCGGCCGGCCTGATGACATACGCTGCTGCGGCGATCTCCGGAGCGCACCTCGGTCTCGTCCCGGTCGAGGACCTGGCGTATCCGGTCGCGGGGCTCATGCTGCTCCCGGGGCTCTGGTTGCTGCTCCGGCCGAGGCCGCACGAGTCGGGCAGCACCCGCGAATCGACGGCGGACGCACGCACCCACGCTCGGAGCCGCCGATGACCACGACGGTCGCGCCGTCCGCCGCGCGCCAGCTCCTGCTCGCCTCCCGCCCGCTGAGCTGGATCAACACCGCCTTCCCGTTCGCCGCGGCGTACCTGGTGACCACCGGCCGGGTCGACGCCGTGCTGATCGTCGGTACGGTGTACTTCCTCATCCCGTACAACCTGGCGATGTACGGGGTGAACGACGTGTTCGACTACGAGTCGGACCTGCGCAACCCGCGCAAAGGCGGCGCGGAGGGCGCCCTGCTCGACCGCGGCATGCATCGGCGCACGCTCCTCGCTGCCGCCGTGACGAACGTGCCGTTCCTGGTCTTCCTCATCGTGGTCGGTGCACCGCTGTCGTGGCTGGTGCTCGCCGCGAGCGTCTTCGCGGTGCTGGCGTACTCGGTGAAGGGGCTGCGGTTCAAGGAGGTCCCGTTCCTCGACTCCGCGACATCCAGCTTTCACTTCGTCAGCCCGGCGCTCTACGGTCTCGTCCTCGCCGGCGCCGCCTTCACTTCGGCGCTGTGGCTGCTGCTGCTCGCGTTCTTCCTGTGGGGCGTCGGCAGCCACGCGTTCGGCGCGGTGCAGGACGTCGTACCCGATCGGCAGGCCGGCATCGCGTCCATCGCGACCGCGCTCGGCGCCGCGCGCACCACGCGGCTCGCCATCCTGGCCTGGGCCGCCGCCGGTATCGCGATGCTCGGCACCGCGTGGCCGGGCACGCTCGCCGCCGTGCTGGCCATCCCGTACATCCTCACGGCCGCGCCCTACTGGTCGGTCCCCGACACGCGTGCGAGCGCCGCCAACCGTGGCTGGCGGCGCTTCCTCTGGATCAACTACGCGAGTGGATTCGTGGTGACGCTGCTGCTGATCGGCTACGCGCTCGGGTCGGCCCGCTAGCTGTTCTGCGGCACGAGCTGCTGGAGGCTCCAGCCGTTGCCGTCCGGGTCGGTGTAGGAGATGAACCGGCCCCAGGCCTGCTCGTCGACGCCCTGCGCGTCGATGCCGTTGCCGCGCAGGTGCTCGAGCGCGGCGTCGGCGTCCGGGATGACGATCTGCAGTCCCTTCATCGTGCCCGGCTCCATGTCGGTCAGCCCCTCGCCGAACGCGATCGAGCAGGCCGAGCCGGGAGGCGTCACCTGCACGAACCGGAGCGTGTCGGAGACGCGCTGGTCGAAGTCGGCGTTCCAGCCGAGCGCGTCCACGTAGAACGCCTTGGCCCGCTCCACGTCGCTGACGGGGACGATGATGAGTTCGATGCGCCAGTCGCTGATGGTCATGTTTCCTGCCCTTCCGGTCGGTGTGAATCCAGGCTATTGCGGCATGCGGTCACATTCCGTCCTCAATCAAAATCGAGCGAATCCACGGATCCGACCGCTACTCTCGGGAACCATGAGTGACAGTCCCGCCGCGCCGAGCGCCTACGAGGTGCTCGGCGTCAGCGCGACCGTCAGCCAGGAGGAGCTGCGCCGCGCCTACCGCCGGCTCGCCCGACTCACCCACCCGGACACCGGCGGCACCGCCGAGGCGTTCCAAGCCGTCCAGTACGCCTGGGAGCAGGTCGGCGACCCGGAGGACCGGGCGCGCTACGACCGCGGCGAGTCCCTGGTGATGGACGCCGTCTCCGGCGAGTCGGGCGGCGGCGGCTTCAGCGCCACCGTGCACCCCACCCGGTCGGCGGGCCGCGGGCCGACGGTCCGGGCACGCAGCTACGGCCACCCCGGAGGCCGCGCCCGCGAGCGCTTCCTCACCCTGATGCGCGAATGGATGGGCCGCGGCACGGATCTCGCCGACCCGTACGACCCCGCGCTGGTGCGCTCGGCGCCGCGTGAGATCCGCATGCTGCTGGCGGAGGCGCTCGCCGAGGAGGCCACCGCCCGCGCCGTCTCCGGTCTCGGCATCGGCTTCACGATCTGGAACGACGTCGCCGTGCACCCGGCCACCGACGCGAAACTCGACCACATCGTCCTCGGGCCGGCCGGTTTGTTCGCCGTCCGCTCCGCAGACTGGGGCAGCCCGGTGAAGCTGGCCAAGGGTGAGCTGGTCGGCTCCGGGATCGCGCACGACGAGGAGCCCTTCCACGAACTCCACAACTCCGCCAAGAGCTTCGGTCGCCAGGCCGGCGTCCGCTTCACCGGCCTGATCGTGGTCGTCCCGGACGACGCCCTGGCGGTGCCGCTCGATGTCGTCCAGCGCGGCCGGCTGGCCGGAGCCACGGTGGTGCGCCGGTCCCTGCTGCCGAAGATCCTCCGCGACGGCGCCGACGCGGCGGGCCGCGCGAGCGTGGACCGCGCCTTCGAACTGCGGCCGCGGCTGCAGGAAGCCGTGCGCTTCGTCTAGACGCCGCCGGGATCCCGCGGCAGAGTTGGCGGCATGGTCAACGCAATCGACATCTTCAGCGGCTTCAGCGTGAACGACATCGACGCCGCCCGCGACTTCTACCGCGACGCCCTCGGCCTGGACGTGACGGAGGGTCCGATGGGCAACCTCGACATCGCCCTCCCCAGCGGCGGCCACGTCTTCGTCTACCCGAAGCCCGACCACACCCCGGCGAGCTTCACCATCCTCAACCTCGCGGTGGACGACATCGACGCCGCGGTCGACGAGTTGAACGCCAAGGGCGTGGTCACCAAGATCTACGACGACGAGGACCTGCCCACCGACGAGAAGGGCGTCGCCCGTGGCCGCGCGGCGAACCGCGGGCCGGACATCGCCTGGTTCCGCGACCCCGCCGGCAATGTGATGTCGGTGCTCGCGGGCTAAGTCAGCCGCGCCAGCAGTCCCATCGCGTCGTACGGCGCGCGCACCTTCAGGTCGTTGTCGAAGTACGCGTACACATCCAGGCCCTCCCTCAGCCGCCCGCGCAGCTCGCCGGCCCAGCGGTCCAGCGCCTCGTCCGAGTACCCGCTCGCGTACAGCTCCTCGTCGCCGTGCAGCCGCACGTACACGAAGTCCGCCGTCGTCTCGCGCAGCACCGGATAGCGCCCCGCCGTGTCCGCGAGAACGACCGCGACACCGTGGTCGCGGCAGATGCGCGAGAAGGCCGGGTCGGCGAAGCTCGCATGCCGGGCCTCCACCGCGTGACGGAGCGGGCGGTCGTCGGTGCCGGAGTAATCGGTCCGGTCCTGCTCCAGGGTCGCGTCGGCGGCCAGCGCGCGGGCCGCGGCCGTCGTGGCCGGCAGCATCCCGAGGAAGTCGTCCAGCACCTCCGGGTCGAACTGCAGGGTCGGCGGGAGCTGCCAGAGCAGCGGGCCGAGCTTGGGTCCGAGCGTCAGCACGCCCGACGCGAACAGGTTGGCGACCGCGCCGCGCGCGTTCTTCAGCCGCAGGATGTGCGTGATGTAGCGGCCGGCCTTGACCGAGAACACGAAGTCGTCCGGGGTGCTGGCCGCCCAGTTGCGGTAGCTGGAGGGTTTCTGCAGAGCGTAGAAGCTGCCGTTGAGCTCGATCGAGTTCAAGCGCTCGGAGGCGTACTCGAGCTCGGCGCGGTGCGGCAGGCCCTTCGGATAGAACGCGCCGCGCCAGGGCGCGTACGTCCATCCCGAGATGCCCACCCGCGCCTGCGCCATCAGCGGCCCCTGAGCTGATCCAGGAGGCGGCGGTCGCGCTTGGTCGGACGGCCGGCGCCGCGCTCGCGCGTGACGTCCGACGGGGTCTCGGCCTTCGGCGGCGGGGGAGGCGTGCGGTCCTCGAAGCACTCCGCCGCGATCGCCGCGCCCACGCGCTTCACGATCAGCCGGCGGGCGATGTAGATCTTCTCGGAGCCGCCGACGTAGGCGCGCACCTCGTCGCCGACCTTCACCTGCTGCGAGGGCTTCGCCCGGTCGCCGTTCACCTTGAGGTGCCCGGCCTTGCACGCGTCGGAGGCAGCCGAGCGCGTCTTGTAGAGCCGCACCGCCCAGGCCCAGGCGTCGACGCGGACGGCGGTCGCGCCGCCCGGCGCGGTCCCGCTCATCGCGCGGCGGAAGGCTCCGCGGAGCGTTCCGCCTCCGCCTCCTCGGCGAGCGACGCCTTCCACTTCACCAGGCTGCGCACCGTCCTGCTGCGGTCGCTCGCCAGCGCCTCCATGACGTCGGCGGGCACGGAGTAGTTGACCGCCACCCACCCGCGCACGGTCTCCGACCGATCGGTCGCGAGCGCCCGCAGGATGTCGCACGGCGTCGTCTCGTTCTTCGCGACACAGCCCCGCACACCTTCGTCGGGGTCCTTCGCGAGCGTCTCGAACAGGTCCACTGGGGTGTTGTAGCTGGACGCGACGGCTTCCCGGATCTTGGGGTTCGGGTCGGCGGCGAGCAGACGGAGTCTCCGCAGCTTGCTCTCGGTCACCTCCGGCGCCGGGTGCAGCGCGGCGGCCTCCTCTGCCGTCAGCATCGCCGGGCGGTGATCGCGCATCGCCTGGCGCTGCGCGGGGGTGTTGAAGCGGATGCACGACATGCCTCCACGGTACGCGCTCGATCCATCGAAAGGCGGCCGTGACATCCAGAGAGTGAACAGCCTCCCAGCCGTGGCGGGTTAACGTGAATACATGGATTCACTGCTCCGACGGCTCGACCGGATCGCGGGCGGACGCCACGCCGGTTACACCGTCCCGGAGGAGGGGCGCGACCACCCGCGCACGCGCCGCGCGTTCGTCGTCATCGCCTGGCTGCTGGTCGCCGAGCTCGTCGTCGGCACCACCGCCGTCGTCATCGCCTCGGTGCTCACCTTCGACGGCGCGCCGGTCCCGTTCGCGGTCTGGATGCGCTCCGTCGTCGTGCTCGGGATGACCGTGACACTGTTCTACTTCGCCTGGCGCGCGCAGAAGGGCTACTACTGGGCCTACTCCCGGCTGCGGCTGTTCGCGAAGATCTTCCCCGTCGTCACGCTCGTCATCGCGGCGATCCCGGGCCTCTACCCGTTCTGGATGGTCACCGAGCAGATCGTGTTCAGCCTGATCCTCATCGGCGTCGCCGACTACCTCGACTCCGACCACATGCGGGAGGCCTTCCCGCGGCCGGCGCGCGCGGTCACGACCGCGCCGTGACGGCCTCCCGCCGCGGCGCGGGAACCATGGCACGACCGGCGACGTGCGGCGCTGGTACTGCGCGTACTCGGGGTAGCGCGAGCGCGAGATGCTCTCGGTGAAGACCGTCGAGCCGATGAAGAGCCCGGTGAGCAGCAACGGCCCGATCACGGTCCACTGCAGCAGCGAGCCCGCCGCGGCGCAGCCGAACAGGAAGACCACCCACCACTGGGCCTGCTCGCAGAAGAAGTTCGGGTGCCGCGAATAGCGGAACAGCCCGGTCTGCAGGAAGCGCGGGCTCGGTTCGCGCCCTGCGTCGACCTCCGCCTTCTTCCACTGGTGGAAGTCCCACTGCTGCTGGTCGGCGATCGTCTCGCCCGCGAGCAGCACCAGGAACAGCACGGCGCACACGACGTCGAAGCCGTTCAGCGGCGTCGGATGCTGGAACGCGGTCCAGGCCGGGAGGGCGATCAACAGGAGCAGCACGTTCTGGTAGATCACGATGAAGAACAGGTTGAACACCGCGAAGGCGCCCGGGCCCATCCGGCCGCGCAGCACCTCCCAGCGGTAGTCCTCGCCACCCGGCGCGTAACCGCCCTTGCGCGCAAAATTGAAGGTCAACCGCGCGCCCCACAGCGTCACGAGCCCGGCCATCAGGTCGAGCCTGGCGTCCTGGAGACCGGCCGCGATCGCGAACACCCAGACGTAGACGACCGGCACGACGGACCAGATCCGGTCCACCCAGGAGTGCTCGCCTGTGATCAGCGACAGCACCCACGTCGCGGCGCACACGCCCGCGAGGATCCAGAGGCACAGGGAGAAGGGCTCCACGCCCACATCCTAGGGTCCCAGACCGCCCTCGACGGGAGGACCACGGTCAGTAGAGTGGAATCGTGGATGGTGTCGGCGCGGTGAGCTCGCGCGTGTGGACGATCCCGAACGTCCTCAGTTTCTTCCGGCTGGCTCTGGTGCCGGTGTTCCTGGCGTTCGTGATCACGGGGGAGGACGCGCTCGCCCTCCTCGTCCTCGTCGTCTCCAGCATCACCGACTTCCTGGACGGCTGGCTCGCCAGGAAGCTGAACCAGATCTCACGGCTCGGGCAGCTCCTCGACCCGGCCGCCGACCGGCTCTACATCTTCGCGGCCCTCGTCGGCCTCGCCTGGCGGGAGGTCATCCCCTGGTGGCTGGTGGCGGTGATCGTCGCGCGCGACGTCATGCTGGCGGTCCTCGGCGTGATCCTCGCGAACCACGGCTACGGCCCGCTGCCGGTCCACCACCTCGGCAAGGTCGCCACGTTCTGCCTGTTCTGGGCACTGCCGCTGCTCATGCTCGGCGAGGCGTTCGACCCTCTCGCGCCCTACTCGCTGCCGCTCGGCTGGGCCTTCGCGCTCTGGGGCGCCTTCCTCTACTGGTGGGCCGGCATCGTCTACATTCGGGAGACCGCCCGGGTCATCCGCCTTCCGGCCGATGACAGCGGGCCACATTCCGATAGGCTTGACCACGAGGAGGTTGACGGTGCCTGACGAGAACTACCCTGGATGGGCTTCTGCTGCTGACGACGGCCGCGACGCCGAGAACCCCCTGCGCGAAGCCGCGACGGGGAACGAGGACACGACGGCGCGCTTCGGCGAGGAGTTCATCTCCAAGATGTTCCCCATGGACGGGGAGATCAGCCCCGAGGAGCAGGAGGCGATCGCGGCGCTGCCGTCCGGCTCGGCACTGCTCATCGTGCGGCGCGGTCCCAACACCGGCGCGCGGTTCCTCCTCGACTCCGACGTCACGAGCGCGGGGCGTCATCCCAACGCCGACATCTTCCTCGACGACGTGACCGTCTCGCGCCGCCACGCGGAGTTCACGCGCCGCGGCACGGCCTTCGAGGTCCGCGACCTGGGCTCGCTCAATGGCACGTACTACGACGGCGTGCGCATCGAGAGCGCGCTGCTGAGCGACTCGTCCGAGGTCCAGATCGGCAAGTTCCGCCTCACGTTCTACGCCTCACGGCAAGACCTCGCCGCCGCGGCGAAGAACTAACGAACCAGTGGCCCGGCAAGCAGCGAGGGCGCACACCGCCCCGCCCGCACTGCTCTCGATCGGCCAGGTGCTGGCGCGCCTGACCCCCGAGTTCCCGGACCTGTCGTCGTCCAAGCTGCGCTTCCTGGAGGAGCGCGGGCTCATCTCGCCGTCGCGCACGGCGTCGGGCTACCGCAAGTTCTCGCCTGCCGACGTCGAGCGGCTGCACACCGTGCTGGCGATGCAGCGGGACAACTACCTCCCGCTCAAGGTCATCAAGAAGTACCTCGCCGCGGTCGACGCGGGGAGAGCCCGCCGCTGCCGGGCGGTGCGCGCGAAGGCTCGGCGTCGATGCTCCCCGCCGGCCGCCGGTTCAAGCGCGATGAACTGCTCCGCGAGGCGGGCGCCACGCCCGAACTGCTGCAGGAGGCGGTCAGTGCGTCGCTGATCGCGCCCGCCGAGGTCTACGGCGAGGAGACGCTGACGGTGCTCCGCGCGCTCGCCGAGCTGGCGCGCACCGGCATCGGGCCGCGCCACCTGCGCGGTTTCCGCGCGGCTGCTGAGCGCGAAATCGGACTGATCGAGACCGCCCTGGTGCCCCTCGCGCGCCGCAAGGACGTGACGGCCGGGCCGCAGACCGCAGAACTCGCCCGTGAGATCGCGGGGCAGCTCGACGTGGTCCGGGGCAGCATCATCCGCGCGGCGCTGGCCCGACTCCAGCCCTGACCGGCTCGACACGCCGACGACGTTTTCCGGATGTCGTTGCCCGGCGACCGGGGGATGGGTACCGTTGTTGAAGCGCCTCATCACGAAGCGCCCGATACGTCAACCGAGGGGCAGTCATCATGAGCGAACTGAGTCGTGACAACGACGCCGCCCGGTACGATCTGGGGCTGTTGTTCACCGACGGCCTGCCCGAGATGGACGACGCCAACGGCTACCGCGGCGCCGTCGCGGCCCGCGCGGCCGGCATCTCCTACCGACAGCTCGACTACTGGGCGCGCACCGGCCTCGTGGAGCCCACGGTCCGCGGCGCGGCCGGCTCCGGCTCGCAGCGCCTGTACGGCTTCCGCGACATCCTCGTGCTCAAGCTGGTCAAGCGCCTCCTCGACACCGGCATCTCGCTGCAGCAGATCCGGACGGCCGTCAACCAGCTCCGCGAGGCGGGCGTCAACGACCTGGCGCAGACCACGCTGATGAGCGACGGGGCGAGCGTCTATCTCTGCACGTCGAACGACGAGGTCATCGACCTGGTCAGCCGCGGCCAGGGTGTCTTCGGAATCGCCGTCGGCAAGGTCCTCCGCGAGGTGGAGTCCTCCCTCGTCGAGCTCGACACCCAGGGCGACGACCTCGACGAGCTTGCCGCCCGCCGCGCCGCCAAGTCCAAGGCCTCCTGAGCCGCACCTTTCGCAAACCGTCGAGTACGTCTTTGTCTGCGTACTCGGCGGTTTTTCGCTGAGTCCGTGCGTACTCAGTTGCCAGTTGCCAGTTGCTAGTTGCCAGTTGCTAGTTGCCGGCTGCGGCGTACTCGCCGATCTTGGCGGTGCGGAGGACGCGCTCCAGGAGGAGATCGAAGTTGTGCGCCATCTCCTGCGCACTTTCACCCGGCCAGACGTGCAGAGGCTTCGCGGCGCCCTGCGCCTGCTGCAGCGACGTGCGCTCGGGGAGCTGGGGCGCGAGCACCAGCGGGCCGAACATGTCGCGCAGCTCCTTGATGCGGAACTGGTGCTCCAGCGACTGCACGCGGGCACGGTTGACGATGATGCCGAGCGGCTGGAGGCGCGGCGAGAGGCCACGGCGGATCTCCTCGATCGCGCGCAGCGCGCGGTCGGCGGCGGCCACCGAGAACAGACCGGGCTCGGTCACGACCGCCACGCGGTCGCTGGCCGCCCACGCCGTGCGGGTGAGCGCGTTGAGCGACGGGGCGCAGTCGATCAGCACGAGCTCGTAGTCGTGCTCCACGTTGGCCAGCGCCTCTTCGAGCTTCCAGATGTCGCGGATGCTCGGGTGCGGACCGTCGAAGTTGATAGCGGACGGGCTGCCGATCATGACGTCGACCTTGCCCGGGCGTCCCTTGGTCCAGCCGGAGGGCGCGATCGCCGCCCGGACGATCTTCTCCTTGGGGGAGGCGAGCACGTCGGCGACGTTGAGGTGACCGGCGACCTGGATGTCCATGCCGGTCGAGACGTCGGACTGCGGGTCGAGGTCGACGACCAGCGTACGGAGCCCTTTGGCGAACGCCGCCGAGGCCAGACCAAGCGTCACCGTGGTCTTTCCGACACCGCCCTTGAGGGAACTAACGCTGAGTACGTGCACGACAGCCACGTTACCTTCACTAGTCTTGGAGTACCTAACCGTTTGCTGTGTGGTGCCGACCCCTGCTCGAAAGGTCCCCATGTTCCGTAAGATCCTCGTTGCCAATCGCGGTGAAATCGCCATCCGGGCATTCCGTGCCGCCTACGAACTGGGCGCCGCGACCGTCGCCGTCTTCCCCTACGAAGACCGCAACTCGATGCACCGGCTGAAGGCGGACGAGGCCTACCAGATCGGCGAGCCCGGCCACCCGGTGCGCGCGTACCTGGATGTTCAGGAGATCATCAGGGTCGCCAAGGAGTCCGGCGCGGACGCGATCTACCCCGGCTACGGCTTCCTCTCCGAGAACCCCGAGCTGGCCGAGGCCGCCCGCGCGGCGGGCATCGCCTTCATCGGCCCGCGCGCCGAGGTGCTCGAGATGGCCGGTAACAAGGTGACGGCCAAGGAGCACGCGATCGCCGCGGGCGTGCCGGTCCTGAAGTCCACCCCGCCGTCGCGCGATATCGAGGAGCTGCTGGCGGGAGCCGACGAGATCGGGTTCCCGATCTTCGCCAAGGCGGTCGCCGGCGGCGGCGGCCGCGGCATGCGGCGCGTCGCCCGCAAGGAGGACCTGCGCGCGTCGCTCGAGGAGGCCATGCGCGAGGCCGACAGCGCGTTCGGCGACCCGACCATGTTCCTGGAGCAGGCCGTCCTGCGCCCGCGCCACATCGAGGTGCAGATCCTCGCCGACGGCGACGGGAACACCATCCACCTGTTCGAGCGCGACTGCTCGGTGCAGCGCCGCCACCAGAAGGTGGTCGAGATCGCTCCCGCCCCGAACCTCTCGGACGAGATCCGTCAGTCGCTCTACCGCGACGCCGTCGCGTTCGCGAAGTCGATCGGCTACGAGAACGCCGGCACGGTCGAGTTCCTGCTCGACACCGCCGGCGACCGTGCGGGCGAGCACGTGTTCATCGAGATGAACCCGCGCATCCAGGTCGAGCACACGGTCACCGAGGAGATCACCGACGTCGACCTGGTGCAGTCGCAGATCCGCATCGCCGCGGGCGAGACACTGGCCGACCTCGGCCTCAGCCAGGACTCCGTGCAGATGCGCGGTGCAGCCCTGCAGTGCCGCATCACCACCGAGGACCCGACGGCCGGCTTCCGCCCCGACACGGGCAAGATCACCACCTACCGCTCGCCGGGCGGCGCCGGCATCCGCCTCGACGGCGGCACCATCAACCCGGGCGCGCAGATCAGCCCGCACTTTGACTCCATGCTCGCCAAGCTGATCACCCGCGGTCGCGACTTCCCGGCCGCCGTGCTGCGTGCGCGGCGTGCGCTGGCCGAGTTCCGCGTGCGCGGCGTCGCCACGAACATCCCGTTCCTCCAGGCGGTCATGGAGGACCCGGACTTCATCGCCGGCAACGTCTCCACCTCCTTCATCGAGGAGCGCCCCGAGCTCTTCAAGGGCCGTGAGTCGAAGGACCGCGGCACCAAGGTGCTCAACTGGCTGGCCGACGTCACGGTCAACCAGCCGAACGGCCCGCGCCCGGAGGTCGCCGACCCGGTCGAGAAGCTCCCGCGCCTCGACCTGAGCGTGCCCGCCCCGTCCGGCTCGCGTCAGAGGCTGCTCGAGCTCGGCCCGAAGGGCTTCGCCGACGCGCTGCGCGCGCAGACCGCCCTCGCGGTCACCGAGACCACGTTCCGCGACGCCCACCAGTCGCTGCTCGCGACCCGCGTGCGCACCAAGGACCTGCTCGCTGTTGCGCCGTACGTCGCCCGGCTCACGCCCGAGCTGCTCTCGGTGGAGGCCTGGGGCGGCGCGACCTACGACGTCGCGCTCCGCTTCCTCGGCGAGGACCCGTGGGAGCGCCTGGCCTCCCTGCGCGAGGCGCTGCCGAACATCAACATCCAGATGCTGCTGCGCGGCCGCAACACCGTCGGCTACACGCCGTACCCGACGCAGGTGACCGACGCGTTCGTGCGGGAGGCCGCCGCGACCGGCGTCGACATCTTCCGCATCTTCGACGCGCTCAACGACGTGTCCCAGATGCGCCCGGCGATCGAGTCGGTGCTCGCCACCGGCTCGGCGATCGCGGAGGTCGCGGTCTGCTACACGGGTGACCTGCTCGACCCGGCTGAGGACCTCTACACGCTCGACTACTACCTGCGCCTGGCGGAGCAGATCGTGGAGTCCGGCGCGCACATTCTCGCGATCAAGGACATGGCCGGCCTGCTGCGCCCGAGCGCCGCCGAGAAGCTGGTCGCGGCGTTCCGCGAGCGGTTCGACCTCCCGGTGCACGTGCACACCCACGACACCCCGGGCGGCCAGCTCGCAACGCTGCTCGCGGCGTCGCGCGCCGGCGCCGACGCGGTCGACGTGGCGAGCGCCCCGATGGCCGGCACCACCAGCCAGCCGAGCGCCTCCGCCCTCGTCGCGGCCCTGGCGCACACCGAGCGCGACACGGGCATCTCGCTGTCCGCGGTCGAGGACCTCGAGCCGTACTGGGAGGCCGTGCGCCAGGTCTACCGTCCGTTCGAGTCGGGCCTGCCGGGCCCCACCGGTCGCGTCTACAAGCACGAGATCCCCGGCGGCCAGCTCTCCAACCTGCGCCAGCAGGCCAAGGCGCTGGGCCTCGCCGAGGACTTCGAGCTGGTCGAGGACATGTACGCCGCGGCCAACCGGATCCTGGGCCGCATCCCCAAGGTGACCCCGTCGTCCAAGGTCGTCGGCGACCTCGCCCTGCACCTGGCGGCCGTCCGGGCGGACCCGGACGACTTCGCCGAGAACCCGCAGAACTACGACATCCCGGACTCGGTCGTCGGCTTCATGGCCGGTGAGCTGGGCGAGCTGCCCGGCGGCTGGCCCGAGCCGTTCCGCACCAAGGTGCTGGCGGGCAAGAACGTCAAGGTCGGCGTCGAGGACCTGCCGGCCTCCGACGCGGCGGCGCTGGAGGGCTCCAGCGCCGAGCGGCGGGCGACGCTCAACCGCCTGCTCTTCCCGGCACCCACCCGCATCTACGAGCAGATGAGGGAGCTTTTCGGCGACCTCTCGGTGGTCGACACTGTGGACTACCTGTACGGGCTCTCGCCGGTCGAGGAGCACGTCATCGAGTTCAGCAAGGGCGTGCGGCTCTACATCGGGCTGGAGGCCATCGGCGAGGCCGACGAGAAGGGCATGCGCACCGTCATGACCACGCTCAACGGCCAGCTCCGCCCGGTGTTCGTGCGCGACCGCAGCATCGTGGTCGAGACGAAGGCCGCCGAGAAGGCGGACTCCGCCAAGCCCGGGCACGTGGCCGCGCCGTTCTCGGGCGTCGTGACGCTGCACGTGGTCCCGGGCGATGTCGTCGCCGCGGGCCAGGCCGTCGCATCGATCGAGGCCATGAAGATGGAAGCGGCGATCACCGCCCCCGTCGCCGGCACGATCGAGCGCCTCGCCATTCCGAAGACCCAGCAGGTGGATGCGGGCGACCTCCTGGTCGTCATCACCCCCGCCTGACCGGCACGGTCCGCAGCGCTCCCCGCACAGTCGGGGAGCGCTGCGGCGTTCCCGGGCCGGGCGTCCGCGGTGTCGTGGCAGGCGGGTGGCCCGGTAAACTGTCGCAGTCGCCGCCGTCGTGCGGCAGGAGGAGTGCAAGCGTGGCAGACAAGCCGGAGGAGCCGGAACGCGGCGACCTCGCGCCGCGGGACGTCGAGCCGACGTTCAGGCCGTCCCCGCTCGAGGTCGACAGTAAGCTGAGCATCGCGGTCGACCTGCCTCCCGCCCCACGCCAAGAGGTCCCGGAGGACGAGGCCGCCGTCGCGATCGACGACATCCCTGTCGACCCGGGCTTCGTGGCGTCCCCGACCGAGCCCACCACGACCTCCGTCGCGATCGTCGCGTCGCGGCTGGCCACCGGCCCGACGCCGACGCAGGGGACCGCGGCGGACGGGGTCGCACCGCTGCCCGGCCACGACTCGCATGACGCCTACGCGCAGTCGCGCCGCGACCGCCTGCGCGGCGAGCACTCGCCGCAGCCCGAGCCCGCTGCGATGCTGACCGCCGACCGTCTGCTGGAGGTCAACCGCAAGACGCGTCCGGGTCCTGAAGGCCCCTGGCAGCGTTTCGTCTACAACACGACGTTCCGCATGGTCAACCTGGGCGACTCCGCCAAGGTGCGCGCTCGCAAGGAGCTCGACCACCGCATCCAGAAGCAGTTCGAGGGCGGCACCCGCTTCGTCCCGGTGCTCACCCGCAAGGGCGGCGTCGGCAAGACCACCGTCACGGCCCTGCTCGGGATGGCGCTGGCCGACGCGCGCGAGGACCGCATCATCGCGGTGGACGCCAACCCCGACCGCGGCACGCTCTCCGAGCGCGTTCCCAAGCAGACCCGCGCCACCGTTCGCGACGTCGTGCACAAGGCGGCGAGCATCGGCGGCTTCACCGACTTCTCGGCGCTCGTGTCGCGTGACGAGACCCGGCTCGACATCCTCGCCTCCGACACCGACCCGCTGCTGTCCGAAGCCTTCGACGAGAACGACTACAACGTCGTCGCCGACCTGGCGGCCCGGTTCTACTCGATCGTGCTGACCGACTGCGGCACCGGCATCGTCCACTCGGTGATGCGGGCCACCCTGCAGCGTGCGGACGAGATCGTCATCGTCTCCGGCGGCAGCGTGGATGAGGCGCGGCTCGCCTCCGAGACGCTCACCTGGCTGGAGGCGAACGGTTACACGGACCTGGTCCGCAACGCCGTCGTCGCCCTCAACACCGCCACGCACGCGACCAACCTGGTGAAGCTCGAGGAGATCGAGTCCCACTTCCGCTCGCGCGTGCGCGAGATCGTCCGCATCCCGTACGACCCGCAGCTCGCCGCCGGCTCCGTGGTCAACTGGAAGGACCTCAAGCCCCTGACCAAGCTGTCCGCCCGGGCGCTCGCCGCGCTCGTGGTGGAGGGCCTGCCCGCCGAGCGCGCCTGATCCCGCTCCCGTCCCACCCGCGCAGTCCGCGCCCGAGGAGATCCCTGTGACCGAACGTCAGATCCGCCTGTTCGGCGACCCCGTCCTGAAGACTCCGTCCGAGCCAGTCGGCGACATCGACGAGGGCGTCCGCGGCCTGGTCGAGGACCTGATCGACAGCGTCATCCCGCCGGGGCGCGCGGGCGTCGCCGCCCCGCAGATCGGCGTCGGCCTCCGGGCGTTCAGCTACAACGTGGACGGCGAGGTCGGCTACATCATCAACCCCGAGCTCGTGGAGGTCTCCGGCGAGCCCGAGCTGGTCGACGAGGGCTGCCTCTCGGTGCCGGGCCTGTGGTTCAAGACCTCCCGCTACCCGTTCGCCAGGGTGCGCGGCGTCGATCTGGACGGCAAGGAGATCGAGCTCTCCGGTACCGGCGTGATGGCGCAGGCGCTGCAGCACGAGACCGACCACCTCGACGGAAAGCTCTACCTCGACCGCCTGGACAAGGACACCCGGCGCGAGGCGATGCGTCAGGTGCGGGAGAGCGACTGGTTCTGAGTCCGTAGACTCGGTGCATGGACATTGCAGTCACCGGAGGATCGGGCAAGCTCGGGCGCACAGTCGTCCGCGAACTACGCGCGGCGGGTCACACCGTCGTCAACCTGGACACGACGGGGGAGCGCGGCCGCGGCTTCGTGCGTGTCGACCTGACCGACTACGGTCAGACGCTCGACGCCATTCTGGGCGTCAACGACCTGCACGACGGCTTCGACGCGATCGTGCACCTGGCCGCCATCCCGGCGCCGGGCATCCTGAGCGACGTCGCGACTTTCCACAACAACATCCGCGTCACGTACAACGTCTTCCAGGCCGCGCGCCGCGCCGGCATCAAGAACGTGGTCTATGCGTCCAGCGAGACGGTGCTCGGTCTCCCGTTCGATGTCCCGCCGCCCTACATCCCCGTGGACGAGGACTACCCGGCACGCCCGGAGTCCACCTACTCGCTGGTCAAGCACCTCGAGGAGCAGATGGCGATCGAGCTGGTGCGCTGGGACCCGTCGCTGAAGATCGTCGCGCTGCGGTTCTCGAACGTGATGGAGCCGGCCGACTACGCGGCCTTCCCGTCCTACGACGCGGACGCGCGGGGACGGAAGTGGAACCTGTGGGGCTACATCGACGCCCGCGACGGGGCCCAGGCCATCCAGAAGGCGCTCGAATGGGACACCACCGGCTTCGACCGCTTCATCATCGCCGCGGCCGACACGGTCATGTCGCGGCCCAATGCGGAGCTCGTGGCCGAGGTCTTCCCCGGCGTCCCGCTCAAGCGCGACGACCTCGACAACAACGAGACCCTGCTCTCCATCGACAAGGCGCGCCGCGTGCTGGGCTACGCCCCCCAGCACTCCTGGCGCGACGAGGTGTAGCGCTCCGCGATTCGTGCCGAATGTCGCGTCTGGCTCCGCCATTCGCGACATTCGTGCCGAATCGCACCATGGCGCGAACTGACGATTCGTGCCGAATGTGCGCTTTGCCGCGGCGATTCCCGCGATTCGTCACGAATCTCGCGTTGTTGCAGCGATTTCGACATTCATCACGAATGTGCCCTTTGGCGGGGCCTTTCCCGCGATTCGTGACGAATCGCGCGGGCGCGATGAGATGTGGAGAACTCGCGTTGTCCACTGATTCGCCACGAACGCGACGTGCGGCACGCTCGACAGTCACGATGAGGGGATGCGAACGCCACACCCTCTACCGACCGCCCTGGCCGGTGCCGCCTTCACTCCAGCGGAGGCGCGTCGCGCCGGAGTGAGCGCGTCCCGCCTCCGTGCCCGTGATCTACACAATCCGTTCCACGGCATCCATCTCTCGATCGCCCCGGCGTCGCTTCGGGAACGGTGCCTCGCGTACCTCCCGCTGCTGGTCGGCGGCGCCTACTTCAGCCATCAGACCGGGGCGGCGCTCCTCGGCGTGCCGATGCCGATGACGCCGGATGAAGGTCCGCTTCACGTGTCCGTGGAGTTCCCGCGATCACCGCCGCGCGGCCGGGGAGTGGCGGGTCACAGCCTGGGGAGCCTGGCGGGACAGGTGGTGGACGGCCTCCCGGTCAGCTCGGCGGCTCACGTCTGGTGCCAGCTCTCCGGAGTCCTCAGTCGCGAGGACCTCGTGGCGGTGGGAGACCACCTGATCGGCGCGCGCAAGCGCCCGCTCTCGCCGACATCGACGAGCTCGTCGTCGCCGCGGACGAACTCCGCCGCACGAAGGGGGCTCGGGCACGTGCCTGGGCCCTCCCTCGCATCCGCCCCGACGCTGATTCGCGTCCCGAGACACTGCTGCGCCTGTTCCTGGAGTCTCGCGGCTATGGCGACTTGGAGGTCAATCATCCGGTGCCGGTGGGTCGCCGCGGCGTTGTGCTGCATCCGGACCTCTCCATCCCGGAGCGACGGCTCGCTTTCGAGTACGAGGGCGACGGGCATCGCGTGGAGCGTTGGCAGTGGCACAAGGACATCGAACGCCGCGAGCTTCTCGAGGCCGAAGGCTGGCGCGTCGTCAGGGTCACGGCGCACGACCTGTTCGGCGATCGCGACGCGTTCGCCGAACGTCTCAACAGATTCGTGCCGAATGTCGCCTTCGAGGGCGCCGAAGGCGACATTCGGCACGAATCGAGGGGTGCCTAGTGCGCCAGCGAGATCCCCTGCGTGCTCGGGTTGCCGCTGTAGACGCCGTCGATCACGTCGGCGAAGTCGGCGAGGATCACGTTGCGCTTGATGCTGAGCTTCGGGGTCAGGTGGCCGCTTGCCTCGGTCAGCTCCGTGGCGAGGATGACGAACTTGCGGATGCTCTCGGCGCGCGAGACGCCCTGGTTGGCCGCGTCGATCGCGCGCTGGATCTCGGCGTTCACGGCCGGGTTCACGGACGCCTCTGCGAGGGTCATGTCCTTGTCCTCGCCGTTGTTCGCCAGCCAGGTCGGCAGCATCTCGGTGTCGAGCGTCACCAGTGCCGCGATGAACGGCTTCTGGTCGCCGACCACGATCACCTGGCCGACCAGCGGGTTGGCGCGGATCGGGTCCTCCAGCACGGCCGGCGAGACGTTCTTGCCGCCGGCGGTGACGATCAGCTCCTTCTTGCGGCCGGTGATCGTCAGGTAGCCGTCCTCGTCGAACGAGCCGAGATCGCCGGTGCGGAACCAGCCGTCGTCGAACGCCGCGGCGGTGGCCTCCGGGTTCTTCCAGTACTCCTTGAAGACGTTGACGCCCCTGACCTCGATCTCGCCGTCCTCGACCAGGCGCACGCCGACGCCGGGGAGAACGGGGCCGACCGTGCCGATCTTGAAGGTCGACGGGAGGTTGACGGTCGCCGGTGCCGTGGTCTCGGTGAGGCCGTAGCCCTCCAGGATCTTGATGCCGAGGCTGTGGAAGAAGTGGCCGAGGTGCGCACCGAGGGGCGCGGAGCCGGAGACGGCGTACTTCACACGGCCGCCCATCGCCGCACGCAGCTTGGAGAACACGAGCCGGTCGTACAGAGCGAACTTCAGCTTGAGGCCGAACGGCACCGAGCCCGCCTCGACGGCCTTGGAGTGCTCGACGGCGACCTCGGCGGCCGCGCGGAAGATCTTCCCCCGGCCGCCGGCCTCCGCCTTCTGCTCGGCCGAGTTGTAGACCTTCTCGAACACCCGCGGAACCGCCAGCAGGAACGTCGGCTTGAAGCTCGCCAGGGCGGGCAGGAGCTGCTTGGTGTCGGCCTGGTGGCCGACCTTCACGCCGGCGGTGACGCACAGCGCGGCGATGAAGCGGGCGAAGACGTGGGCCGTCGTGATGAAGAGCAGCGTGGAGGCGCCGCCCGGCTGCATCACGACCTCCTTCAGCGCCTCGGCGGAGTTGCGGGACAGCTCAACGAAGTTCGAGTGGGTGAGCACGCAGCCCTTGGGGCGCCCAGTCGAGCCGGAGGTGTAGATCAGGGTGCCGATGTCCTCGCCGCGGGCCAGGTTCCTGCGGCGCTCGATCTCGGCGTCCGGCACGTCGACGCCGGCGGCCACCAGCTTGTCCAGGTCGCCCAGGTGGAGCTGCCAGACGTCCTGGATGAGCGGCAGGTCGGCGTGCACCTCGTCGAACCGGGAGAACATCTCCGCGGTCTCCAGGATGATGGCCTTCGCACCCGAGTCGGACATGTTCCACTGCACCTGAGCGGGCGACGACGTCTCGTAGATCGGCACGAGCACGGCCCCGGCGAACCAGGTGGCGAAGTCGATCAGCGTCCACTCGTAGCGGGTCTTGCACATCAGGCCGATCATGTCGCCCGGCTGGATGCCGGCGGCGACCAGGCCCTTGGCGAGCGCGATGACCTGGCGGTAGAACTCCGCCGCGGTCACGTCCTTCCAGCCGTCGCCGTCCGGGACGCTGAACAGGGCCGCGTCCGGGGTCGCGGCGACCCGCTGCACGAGCAGGTCCGTCGCGTTGGCCTCCGGGTCGGCCGGGACGACTGCGGGGATTTCGAACTGATTCACGGTAGCTCCCTCGATACCGGGCGGGCGGGCAATCGGGCCGAATCGCTCCGGCTCGCAGTGGTTGATTACACTCTAGATGGTGCGGCAGGGAGTCTTCCGAGACGACCCGGTCCGCTTTCCCCTCATCGTCGCCCGACCCACACCCACCCGGAAGGGGCCCGCCTGTGCACGCCATCGGAATCGACATCGGCGGGACCAAGATCGCCGGAGCAGTCGTCGACGAGCTCGGCGCGATCGTCCGCGAGGATCGCGTGCCGACCGACGCGACCCGCCCCGAGGAGATCGAGAACGCCGTCGTCGCGATGATCGAGCGGCTGTCGGACGGCCCGGAGGAGATCGCGGGCGCGGGGGTCGCCGCGGCCGGTTTCATCGACGCGGCGCAGTCCACCGTGTACTACGCGCCGAACATCAACTGGCGGCACGAGCCGTTCCGGGAGAAGCTCGAGAAGCGCATCGACGTCCCCGTGCTCATCGAGAACGATGCCAACGCAGCGGGCTGGGCGGAGTTCCGCTACGGCGCAGGCCGTCTGGTCAGCGACATGGTCATCCTCACCATCGGCACCGGCGTGGGCGGCGCGATCGTCAGCAACGACCGGCTGTTCCGCGGCGGCTTCGGCGCGGGAGCGGAGATCGGCCACATGCGCGTCGTACCGGGCGGCCTGCCCTGCGGTTGCGGCGCGCACGGCTGCATCGAGCAGTACGGCTCCGGCCGGGCGCTCCAGCGGATGGCGAACGAGCTCGCCGACGCGGGCGGCATCGGGCAGTCGCTCGCCGACATCCGGAGCCGTAAGGGCGAGCTGAGCGGCAGCGACATCTCCGGGCTCATCGTGGCCGGCGACCCCGGCGCGCTGGCCGCCCTGCGGCAGCTCGGCGACTGGCTCGGCCAGGCCTGCGCGAGCCTCGGCGCCATCCTCGACCCGCAGCTCTTCGTGTTCGGTGGCGGCGTCGCGCAGGCGGGGAGCTGCTCCTCGAGCCGATCCGGCAGGCCTACCTGGAGAACCTGCCCGCGCGTGGCTTCCACCCGGAGCCGGAGTTCAAGATCGCGGAGCTTGTCAACGACGCCGGGGTGGTCGGCGCCGCCGACCTGGCCCGCCTGCACGCGGCGCTCTGAGGCGCCTCCGTGCGCGCGACCGCGCATGAGCCGGTCCTCCCGGTGAGCGGGGCGGGGCACTAGGCTTTCGATCGATGTTCTACTGGCTGATGAAGAACCTGATCGCGGGGCCGCTGCTCCGAGGCGTCTTCCGCCCCTGGGTCGTGGGGCTGGAGAACGTCCCGGCGAACGGTGCGGTCATCCTCGCCAGCAACCACCTGTCGTTCATCGACTCGATCTTCCTGCCGATCGTCGTCGACCGGCACGTGTCCTTCCTCGCCAAGAGCGACTACTTCACCCGCCGAGGCCTGAAGGGCTGGGCGACCAGGGCCTTCATGAACGCCACCGGCCAGCTCCCCATCGACCGGTCGGGCGGCAAAGCGTCCGAGGCCTCGCTCAACACCGGTCTCGCCGTCCTGGCGCGCGGTGAGATCCTCGGCATCTACCCGGAAGGCACCCGCAGCCCCGACGGCAAGCTGTACCGGGGTCGGACCGGCGTCGCGCGGATGATCCTGGAGGCCGGCGTGCCGGTCGTCCCGGTCGCGATGGTCGACACCGCCGATATCATGCCGATCGGCAAGCGGCTGCCGCGCATCGGCCGGATCGGGATCATCATCGGCGAGCCGCTCGACTTCTCCCGCTTCGAGGGCATGGAGGGCGACCGCTTCATCCTCCGCTCGGTCACCGACGAGATCATGTACGCCCTGCACGCTCTCGGCGAGCAGGAGTACGTCGACGTCTACGCCAGCACGGTGAAGGAGAAGCGCGCGGCGCTCGCCTCCGACCCCGCCTCCCCGCCGCCGGTCGCGGTCCCGTCACAATCCGCCCCGACGACGCCGGAGGCCCGTCCGGCGCGATAGGCTCGGTTATCCCAATCCACCCGACCGAGCGGAACCAGAACAGTGCTGCAGACCACAGATCCCGTCGTGAAAGCTGACGACTCCGTGATCGAGGGCCTGGACTATTGGCGCACGCTCCCGATCAAGCAGCAGCCGCAGTGGCCTGACCCGGAGGCCGCGGCCGCGGCGTCCGCGGAGATCGCGACCCTGCCGCCGCTGGTGTTCGCCGGCGAGGTGGACCAGCTCCGCTCGCGGCTCGCTCGCGCCGCGCAGGGCAAGGCGTTCCTGCTGCAGGGCGGCGACTGCGCCGAGACCTTCGCCGGTGCGACGGCCGACCAGATCCGCAACCGGGTCAAGACCGTGCTGCAGATGGCCGTCGTGCTGACGTACGGCGCGTCCGTGCCCGTCATCAAGATGGGCCGGATGGCCGGGCAGTTCGCCAAGCCGCGCTCCAGCGACACCGAGACCCGCGGCGGCGTGACGCTGCCTGCCTACCGCGGCGACATCGTCAACGGCTACGACTTCACCCCGGAGTCCCGCACGGCCGACCCGCGCCGGTTGGTCCAGGGCTACCACACGGCGGCCTCCACGCTGAACCTCATCCGCGCCTTCACGCAGGGTGGCTTCGCCGACCTGCGAGAGGTGCACAGCTGGAACAAGGGCTTCTCCGCGAACCCGGCCAACCAGCGCTACGAGGGCCTCGCCCGCGACATCGACCGCGCCATCAAGTTCATGGAGGCGGCGGGTGCCGACTTCGACGAGCTGACCCGCGTGGAGTTCTACAGCAGCCACGAGGCGCTGCTGATGGACTACGAGCGTCCGATGACGCGCATCGACTCGCGCACCGGGACGCCGTACAACACGTCGGCGCACTTCGTCTGGATCGGGGAGCGCACCCGCGACCTCGACGGCGCGCACGTGGACTTCCTGTCCCGTGTCCGCAACCCGATCGGCGTCAAGCTCGGCCCGGCCACGACGGCCGACGACATGCGCCGCCTGATCGACGCGCTCGACCCCGAGCGCGAGCCCGGCCGCCTGACCTTCATCACGAGGATGGGCGCGGGCAAGGTCCGCGACGCCCTGCCGCCGCTGCTGGAGGCCGTGAAGAACTCCGACGCCAACCCGCTCTGGGTCACCGACCCGATGCACGGTAACGGGCTCACGACGCCGAACGGCTACAAGACGCGTCGCTTCGACGACGTCGTGGACGAGGTCAAGGGCTTCTTCGAGGCGCACCGCGCGGCGGGGACGCACCCGGGCGGCATCCACGTCGAGCTCACCGGCGACGACGTCACCGAGTGCCTGGGCGGCTCGGAGCACATCGACGAGGAGACCCTCGCCACCCGCTACGAGTCGCTGTGCGACCCGCGCCTGAACCACATGCAGTCGCTGGAGCTCGCGTTCCTGGTCGCCGAGGAGCTCAGCCTCGGCTGATCCGGCTGACACGTCAGAACGCCCTCATCCGGTGCGGATGAGGGCGTTCTCGCGTTGCGGGGGACGAGACTCAGAAGCCGGCGAAGTTGACCGTGACGGTCGACCCCTTGGGCGCCTCCGTGCCCGGGGACGGCGACACCTTGGAGACCACGAACCCGCCGGGCAGCAGGTCGGCCGCAGCGCTGTAGTTGAGCTGGAAGCCCGCCGCCTGCAGCGCCGCCTTGGCCTTGTCCCAGGTCTGCCCGACCACGTCGGGCACCGGCACCGGAGCGGGCCCGCGTGACGTCTCGAGTGCGAGCGTGTCGCCCGGGCGCACCGGCTGTCCCTGCGGCTGGGCGGAGATGACGTCGCCCTTGTCGATCGTGTCGCT
The DNA here is from genome assembly GCF_050632895.1 of Leifsonia sp. L25. Next base: position 67,887 of record NZ_JBODRZ010000006.1, read on the forward strand.
GTAGCTCTGCGGGCCGGCGGTGGCGTGCAGTCCGACCTTCTCGAGCGCCGCGGTGGCGCCCGAGACCGACTTGCCTGTGACGTCCGGGATGGGGCCGACCGACACGACCAGGTTCACCGCCGCCGCCTGGAAGTAGCCGCCGCCACCGGAGATGTCGCTGCCGTCGGAGGCGCGGGTCGCGGAGATGACCGTATTCGCAGGGACTTTGGCGTCGAACTGCTGCGCGACGTCGCCGACCTTCGCTCCGGTGCCCGTGATCGCGGACTTCGCCGCGTCGAGGCTCGCACCGGCGAGGGCGGGGATGGTGACCGGCTTCGGGCCCTGCGAGACGCGGAGCGTGACGGTGCTGCCGCGGTTCGCGGACGCGCCGGCCTTCGGGTCGGTGCTGGACACCTGCCCGGCGGGGATGGTCACGCTGTACTCGGGCGCCTGAACGGTCTTGAAGCCCAGGTTCGTCAGGGTCGTGGCGGCGGCGGCGGGCGCTTGCGACACGACGTTCGGCACTGTGACGAACGAGCCCGGTCCCGAGCCGAAGTACCAGCCGGTCCCGCCGGCGACGGCCGCCAGCACCAGCACGAGCGCGAACAGCCACCAGCCCTTGCCGCGGCGGCGCCGGGCGGCCTGGGTCAGCGTGTCCGTCGCGGTCGGCGTGCTCGAGGCGACCTGCTGCCGGATGGCGGGGTTGATGATCTGGGTGTCGCCGTCGGCGATGTCGAACGCGGGCGGGAGCACCATCGTCGACTGCATCGCGACATCGCCGCGGATCGACTTCTCAGCCTCGATGAGGCGGTCGAGCATCTCGCGCGCATCGGTCGGCCGGCGGTCCGGGTCCTTCTCGGTCGCCCACAGCACGAGTTCGTCCAGCTCCGGCGGCACGGCCGGGTTGGCGCTGCTCGGCGCCGGGACGGGGTCGTTCGCGTGCTGGTAGGCGATCTGCATCGGCTGCTCGCCGTGGAACGGCTGAGTGCCCGTGAGCATCTCGTACATCATGATGCCGAGCGCGTAGATGTCGCTGCGCGCGTCGGCGACGCCGCGGGTGACGAGTTCGGGGGAGAGGTAGGCGATCGTGCCGAGGAGCGCCTGCCCGGTCGCCGTGTTGGCGCTGGCGGCGCGGGCGAGGCCGAAGTCGCCGATCTTGATCCGGCCGTCGTCGGCGAGGAGGACGTTCTCGGGCTTGAGGTCGCGGTGCACGATTCCGGCCTTGTGCGCGGCGGCCAGGCCGCTGAGCACGGCCTCCATGATGTCGATGGTCTGCTCGGGGGTCAGCTTGCCGTAGTCCTTGAGCAGGTCGCGCAGCGTGATGCCGGGCAGGTACTCCATGACCAGGTACGCCATGTCGGAGTCCTGGCCCTGGTCGAAGACGTTGACCACGTTGGGGTGGGCGAGCCGCGCGGCCGAGCGTGCCTCCTGCACGAAGCGGCTCTTGAAGGTGTTGTCATCGGCGAGGTGGCCGTGCATGACCTTGATCGCGACCCGTCGTTCCAGGCGCAGATCGGTGGCGAGGTACACCGTCGCCATACCGCCCCGGGCGATCCGCGAGCGCACCTGATAGCGGCCGTCGATGAGACGGCCGATCATCGGGTCTGTCTGGCTCGTGGTCACGGGTCGAGTCTAGGGAACGGGGCGGCCGTGAAACCTGCAAAACACCGGTGTGCGCCGGGGCTGTGACCCGGCTGTGACCTTCGGCGCGGCGCGCCCGTCAGCCGAGCTGCGCCAGCCACGCGCGCGCCGACGTCTCCCACTTGGCGTAGGCCGTGGGATACGCCGAGATCTGCACCGCCTGGGCGGCCTGCGTGACGCTCATCGAGGTCCAGCCGGGGAGGTCGAGGAGGCCGCGCGTGCGGCCCTTGTTGGGGTTGTTCGCTCCGCCGTAGAAGGCCAGGGTCGCGCGGGCCGGGTCGAGCACCTGGGCGGGGGTGCCCCAGCCGGTGCTCGGGCGTTGCTGGAACAGGCCGAGCGAGTCGCGGTCGCCGTAGCGAACGTTCCTCAGTCCGGACTCCTGGGCCGCCGCCGCGAGCCGCGATGACGATGCCCTGGGCAGGGACGCCCTCCTGGCGGCCGATGCGGATGATCAGCTGCGCGTTCACCCGCATCTCGTCGCTGAGCGCGACGACCTGGCCCGGCTGGATGACGGGAGTCGGTGCCGGCGCCGGCGCGGTGACGACCGGGGCAGCCGCCTGGATCGGCGCGGGCGCCGCGATCGGGGTGTTCACCGCCGCGGTCGTGATGCCGGGGATGGCGAGCTTCTGGCCCGGGTAGATGATGCTCGCACCGGTCAGTCCGTTGGCGGCGAGAACGGCGGAGGTGCGCAGGCCGAACCTGCCGGCGATCCCACTGACGGTGTCGCCGCGAGCGACGGTGTAGGCGGTCCCGGCCGGCGCGGGGAGGGCGCTGCCGGGGCGGGCGCTGCGGCCGCGGGCTTCGGCACAGCGCTCAGAGCCAGCACCTGGCCGGGGAAGATCAGGCTCTTCCAGCTCAGCCCGTTGAGCGCGAGCACGGCGGCGGTGGACATGCCGAAGCGGGCGGCGATGCCGGAGACGGTGTCGCCGGTCTGCACCCGGTAGCTCGCGGGGGCCGCCGCCACCTCGATCCGGGCGGCCGAGGCCGTCGTGGTACGCGGGGCCTCCGCGCTGCGGATGGTGTTCCGCGGACCGGTCGCGTCCCGCTTCGCCGTGCTGTCGCTCTTCGCCGCGCTGTCACTCGTCTCCGGGACCCGGTCGCGCACCTCGCCGGTGGCGGCGTGCGCGGGGGTGAGGAGGTTGAGCGTCACAGCGATGGAGCCGGCGATCGCGATCGGCACCGTGCCCAGCATGCGCCGGTTGGTGCTCTCGCTCAGAGACATGGTCGACCCCCTTATGCGTGACAAAGCCGTGGTCCACGCTCGCACATCGTGAGTAAGGAGTCAACCAATGTGGCTGCTGTGACAACAGTTAACACAACCGTAACATTCCCTGGATCATGTGATCGCCCGCCGGACGTGGCACGCTTGTCTCTGTGAACGAGCAGGTCCAGGCCACCGAGTGGCTCACCATCCCCGACCTCGTGGAGCAGCTCGGGCTCGGCGTCAGCCGTGTCCGCCGCCTCATCGAGGACCGACATCTCGCGGCGAAGCGCATCGACGGCGTCCTCAAAGTCCCCGCAGTGTTCCTCCGCGACGGCGAGCCCCTCGGCGAGCTGCACGGCACGCTCATCGTGCTCGCCGACAACGGCTTCGACGACGACGAGGCCGTGGACTGGCTGCTCGCCGACGAGGAGAGCCTCGGCACGGCTCCCATCGAGGCGCTGCGCGCCGGCCGCAAGGCCGAGGTGCGCCGCGTCGCCCAGGCGCTGGCCTGAACCCCGCCGGCCTGAACGTGTCGCCGGCCTGATCCGGCCTTCGGTCAGGACGCCCGGCGGGTGACCGTCACCGCGAGCTCGCGGAGCTGAGCGCGCGCCGCCGGGCCGATCGGCGCCTCGTCGAGTGCGGCGATCGCGTTCGCGACGTTGTCCGCGATCATGCGCTCGACGGTGTCGACGGCGCCCGAGTCGCGGATCGTCATCTGAAGGGTCTGGATCTGCTGCGGCGTGAGGTCGGGGTCGCCGAGCAGCTCATCCAGCGCTGCCCGCGCCCCGGCCGGGAGCGCCTGCCGGGTGAGCGCGATGAGGACGGTGCGCTTGCCCTCCCGCAGGTCGTCGCCGCTCGGCTTGCCGGTGACCTCCGCGTCGCCGAAGACGCCGAGCAGGTCGTCCCGGAGCTGGTAGGCGATGCCGAGCGGGAGGCCGAAACGGCGGAGCGCGTCGAGCTGGCCGATCGTCGCGCCCGCGAGGCTGGCGCCGATCAGCAGCGGAGACTCGATCGAGTACTTGGCCGACTTGTAGACGATCACGCGCTCGGCCCTGGCGAGCTGGTCGGCGTCCGGACGCCCGGCCCAGCCGATCTCCTCGAAGATGTCGAGGTACTGACCCGCGGTGACGTCGAGACGCATCCGGTTGAACTCGGCCCGTGCCGATCGTCGGGCCGAGGCGCTGACGGTCTGGGTGAGGCCCTCGTCGAACAGCTCGTCGCTGAGGATGAGCAGGTAGTCGCCGAGCAGCGTGGCCGCTCCGGTGCCGAACGTCGCCCCGGAGCCCTGCCAGCCCTCCTGGTCGTGCAGCCGCTCGAAGCGGCGGTGCGCCGACGGTGCGCCGCGGCGGGTGTCCGAGTTGTCGATGAGGTCGTCGTGCACGAGTGCGGCGGCGTGGAACAGCTCGAGCGCGGAGGCGACGGAGACGACCGCGTCGAGCGGGCCCCCGGCCGTCACCGCCGGGGCGTCCCCCGGCTCATCGCCCGCCGTACGCACCGCCTGCCAGCCCCAGAAGCAGAACAACGCCCGGAATCGCTTGCCGCCGCTGAGAAAATCCCTCGAAAAAGCCGCGATCGGGGCGAGTTCGTCGGCGATGGAGACGAGAATGGATGCACGCGCATCGAAGAATCCATCGATTCTTGACTGGATGAGGTCGACGAATCGGATGCTTTCAGACACACGTATAGCCTAGTCAGAGTGGTGCGGCTACAATCGGCCACACAACGCCTAGAACCCGCTAGAAAGAGGGGATCCGGATGCCGCTTTCAGAACATGAGCAGCGCCTCCTCGAAGAGATGGAACGCAGTCTCTACCAGAACGACGCGGACTTCGTAGCGAAGGTCGGAGGCAAGCGAGCACGTCCCGCCTACCGGTCGATCGTGCTCGGAATCCTCCTCGCGGTCATCGGCGTGGCGGTCCTCGTGACCGGCGTCTTCGTCCAGCTCCCCATCGTCGGGATCCTCGGATTCGTGGTGATGTTCGGCGGCGTGCTCCTGGCCATCGCGCCGGGCAAGCGCGTGGCGATCGATCCCGACGCAGCGGCCGGCTCGTCCGGCAAGCCGACCCGCGGCCAGCCCGGCTTCATGGACCGTATGAACGACCGCTGGGACAAGCGCCAGGACGGGCAGCAGTAGCCCCTCCGCCGCACTCCACTTCGCACCCCACGTGAGGGCCGATCTTCGGATCGGCCCTTTTTCGTGTGCTCGGCACTGCCCGGAGACGCGTTCGCCCTCCATTTCCCTCCACCACGTTCTCCCGCGTGATTTCGCGGCACAAACACCCCTAAACGGGGCAAAATTCCCGATTGTGCTGATTTTGTGGATGAGAGTGGAGTAAAGTGGAGGCACACCGCAGCCGTGGCCGGGAGAGTGGGGGTGGAGCCGATGTTCCTCGGCACCTATGCCCCGAAACTCGACGACAAGGGGCGCATCATCCTGCCGGCCAAATTCCGGGATGAACTCGCGTCCGGACTCGTCCTGACCCGTGGTCAGGAGCACTGCGTCTACGTCTTCTCGCAGCGCGAGTTCGAATCGCTCCACGAGAAGATCCGGCAGGCGCCGGTGACCAGCAAGCAGGCCCGCGACTACCTGCGCGTCTTCCTCTCGGGGGCGAGCGCGGAGGTCCCGGACAAGCAGAACCGGGTCACCATCCCGACCCCGTTGCGGTCGTATGCGGGTCTCGACAGAGACCTGGTCGTGATCGGCGCGGGCAGCCGTGCCGAGATCTGGGACGCCGAGGCATGGGAGACCTACCTCGGCGAGCAGGAGGCAGCATTCGCGAACACGGAGGAGGAGGTGATCCCGGGACTGTTCTAGCGCCTGGCACCGGACTCCCAGCCATACGCCCTGACGCCACTTCCCCGGTGGCAGGTCGGAATGGATGGGGATCCGGATCCAGGAGCCGATCCTCCCGGATGCGGACATGACAGACGACATCCACACCCCGGTCCTCCTCGAACGCTGCATCGAGCTGCTCGGCCCCGCCCTCCAGGAGCCGGGCGCCGTCTTCGTGGACGCGACCCTCGGCATGGGCGGCCACTCGGCCGGCGTGCTGGAGCGCTTCCCCGACGTCACGCTGGTCGGGCTCGACCGCGACCAGGAGGCGCTGGCCATCGCCGGCGCCCGGCTCGCCCGCTTCGGCGACCGCGTGCACCTGGTGCACACCGTCTACGACGGCATCCGCGAGGCGCTCGACGGGCTCGGCATCGACACGATCGACGGCGTGCTGTTCGACCTCGGCGTGTCCTCGCTGCAGCTCGACCGCGTGGAGCGCGGCTTCTCGTACTCCAAGGACGCGCCGCTCGACATGCGGATGGACGGCACGAGCGACCTCACCGCCGAAGTCGTGCTCGCCACCTACTCCGAGGCCGACCTGCGCCGGATCTTCCGCGACTACGGCGAGGAGAAGCTCGCCGCCCGCTACGCGCGGCGCATCGTGGAGGAGCGGCAGAACGCGCCGATCGTCCGCTCCGGACAGCTCGTCGACATCCTGCAGAAGGCCACGCCGGCCGCGGTGGCGCGGCAGGGACATCCGGCCAAGCGCGTCTTCCAGGCGCTGCGCATCGAGGTGAACCAGGAGCTGGCCGTGCTGGAGCGCGCCATCCCGTCCGCCATCGACGCGCTGGCGGTGGGCGGCCGCATCGTCGTGGAGGCGTACCAGTCCCTGGAGGACCGCATCGTCAAGCGGGAGCTGCAGACCCGGTCGCGCTCCAGCGCGCCGGCGGGGCTTCCCGTCGAGCTGCCGGAGCACCGTCCGGAGCTGAAGCTCCTGATCCGGGGCGCGGAGCTGGCGGACGACGAGGAGAAGGCCGCGAACCCGAGGGCGACCCCGGTGCGCCTGCGCGCGGCCGAACGGGTGAGGAGGGACTCGTGAGCAGCAACCCGATGGGGACCGGCGTCCGACGGCGTCCGACGATGGCGTGGCACGCGCCCGCGTCCACGGCGGCGACGGCGGCGAAGCTGGAGGAGCCTGCGCCGCTCCTCGACAGGCCGGAGACGCCGGCCCGCGAGCGGCGCTCCCACCTCGAGGTCGTCTCGACGCGCAGCCAGCGCCGGGCACGCCCGCGCACCCTCTACGCCATCACCGCGGTGTCCTCCCTGCTCGTGATCGTGGTCGCGCAGCTCCTGCTCAGCATCGGCGTCTCGCAGGGCGCCTACCAGCTCAGTTCGCTGCAGGCCCAGCAGACGCAGCTCCAGCGCAGCTACCAGGCCGCCTCGGAGGACCTCAACCGGCTCACATCGCCGCAGAACCTCGCCGCCAACGCCAACGCGCTCGGCATGGTGAGCAACAGCAACCCGGCCTACCTGCGCCTCTCCGACGGCGCGGTGCTCGGCGCGCCCATCCCGGCGACCGGCGCCGCCGGCACCGTGACGGGAGGCCAGGGCAACCTGGTCCCGAACGCGCAGCTCAACGGCGTGCCGCTCGCGGCGGCGCCCGGGCTGATGGTGACGGGCGCCCCCACCGCGGCTGCGGGGGCGGCCGCCCAAGCTGGGAGTTCCGCAAGCGCAGGTGCGGCGTCCACGACTCCGGCGAAGCCGTCCGTACCGTTGCAGGGAGCGTTGCCGACACCGGTGACGCACTGACGACGCGACGGGACGGACGCGGGGCGTGATCAACAGGAAGATGCTGCGGAGGCGGACGGCCCTCACCGTCGTGGCCGTCGCGGCGTTCGTCGCCATCCTCGGCGGCAAGCTGGTCGACATCCAGGTGGTCCGGGCCGACGCCCTGCAGAAGCAGTCGGTGCAGGCAAAGGAGGACTCCACCACCCTGTACGGCAACCGCGGCGACATCGTCGACGCCGGCGGCAAGATCCTGGCGACGACGATCTACACCTACACCGCGCAGGCCTCGCCGTCCGACGCGATCGCCGGCGGCCGCGACAAGATGGTGGAGGCCGCCGCCAAGATCGGCGCGATCACCGGCCAGGGCGGCGACGCCGTGGTGAAGCTGTTCGACGACGCGCTGAAGGCGAACGCCAAGTCCAAGTACGTGCTCATCAAGTCCGGCATGGACGTGACGACCTTCGACAAGCTCGACAAGCTGCCCTACCCCTGGCTCACCTTCGGCAAGACGCAGGCGCGCAGCTATCCGAACGGCGCCGTCGCGGGCAACCTGATCGGCTACGTCTCGCAGGGCGGCAACGGCGGCCTGGAGCAGAGCGAGAACGGTTGCCTGGCCGGCAAGAACGGGGTGGAGACCTACCAGCGCGGCGCGGACGGGGTCGCGATCCCCGGCAGCACGGTCGTGCAGCAGAAGGCGAGGGACGGCGGCACCCTCGAGCTCACGGTCGACAGCGACCTCCAGTGGTTCGCCGAGCAGACGCTGGCCCAGCAGGTCACGGCGACAGGATCCAAGTTCGGCTTCGTCACCGTGGCGGAGGCGAAGACCGGCAAGATCAAAGCGATCGCGCAGTGGCCCGCGCTCGACCCCAACAACATCGACGCCACCGACCCGTCCTACTGGCGCCTCCAGTCGCTCACCGACCCGCGCGAGCCCGGCTCGACCTTCAAGGCGCTCACGGCCGCCATGCTCATCGACCAGGGCAAGGCGACGCCTGCCAGTCAGGTGCTGGCGCCCTACGAGTGGAAGTCCGGCAACGGCGCCGACCTGCACGACTCGGGCTACCACGCGCCCGAGCGGCTGACCCTCACCGGCGTGCTGATGAACTCGTCGAACACCGGCATGTCCCAGCTCGGGCGGGCGCTCACCGACCAGACCCGCTACGACTACCTCACGAAGTTCGGCATCGGCGACTCCACCGGGCTCCCGTATCCCGGCGAGTCGTCCGGCATCCTGAACCCGGTGAAGAACTGGGACGACCAGACCAAGTACGCCACCATGTTCGGCCAGGGCGTCTCGACGACACAGCTCCAGATGGTCGGCGCGTACCAGGCGCTCGCCAACGGCGGCACCCGCATCCCGCTGACGATGGTCGCGGGGTGCAAGCAGGCCGACGGCACCGTCACCGACGTCCCGAAGCCCACCGCCGAGAAGGTCGTCTCGGCCGACGCGGCCACCACGACGCTCGGAATGCTGGAGTCCGTCACCACCCAGGGCGAGCTCGCGAAGCAGCTCCGGATCCCCGGCTACAACGTGGCCGCGAAGACCGGTACGGCCCAGCAGCCGGACGGCAAGGGCGGCTATCTGCCGTCGTACTACGTGTCGGTGATGGGGATCGCTCCGGTGGACGATCCGCAGTACGTCGTTTCGGTCAACCTCGGGTTCCCGACTACCATTACTTCGTCGGCTGCCGCCGCTCCGCTGTTCCACACGATCATGAGCCAGGTGCTGAAGACCTACCGGGTGAAGCCCTCGACGTCGAGCCCGGCCGACTACCCGCCCTACTACTGAACCCCGCCGAGACGCCGTCGCCTGAGACCGTCTCCCGTACCAGACCCCGAGTGAAAGTGAGCCCCGTGACAGGACCGGCGCCCTCCTCCCTGCGCCCCGAGCATCCCGTCGCCCGCCCGCTCGCCCAGCTGGTCGCGGAGTTCGGGCTGGATGTGCGGGGAGACCTCGACGCCGTCGAGGTGACCGGAGCAGCCCTCGCGAGCTCGGCGGTCGCGCCGGGCGACCTGTACGTCGGCGTGCCGGGCAGGAACGCGCACGGTGCGAGCTACGCCTCGGCCGCCGTCGAGGCGGGTGCCGTCGCGGTCCTGACCGACGCCGCCGGTGCGGAGCTCGCGGCCGACGCGGGCGTCCCCGTCATCGTGACGCCCGATCCCCGCGCCGCGCTCGGCGCGGTGGCGAGGTGGGTCTACCGCACCGACGAGAACTCGGCCACGCTGTTCGGCGTCACCGGCACCAACGGCAAGACCAGCGTCGTCTACCTGCTCTACGGGATCCTGGGCCAGCTCGGCGTCGTCGCCGGGCTGTCCTCGACCGCCGAGCGCCGCATCGGCGAGCACGCGATCACCAGCAAGCTCACCACCCCGGAGGCCAGCGAGCTGCACGCGCTGCTGGCCCGGATGCGCGAGGAGGGCGTCCGCGCGGTCGCGGTCGAGGTCTCCGCCCAGGCGCTCAGCCGGCACCGCGTCGACGGCATCGAGTTCGACGTGGTCGGCTTCACCAACCTGAGCCACGACCACCTCGACGACTACGCGGCGATGGACGACTACTTCGCGGCCAAGCTGGAGCTGTTCCAGCCCGACCGCGCGCGCCGCGGCGTCGTCACGGTCGACTCCGAGTGGGGGCGCGCGCTGGTCGAGCAGTCCCGCATCCCGGTCTCCACGCTGGCGACCGTGCCGGAGGTCGACGCCGACTGGACGCTGACGGTGATCGAGGAGACCATCGGGGAGACGGTGTTCGAGCTGTGCGGTCCGGACGGGCGCAGGCTGGAGACCAGCGTGCCGCTCCTCGGCGCCTACAACGCCGCCAACGCGGCGCTCGCGATCGTCATGCTGGTGGAGTCCGGCTACGACCTCGACGCCATCGGCGCGGCGCTGGAGCGCGACGGCGGCATCGACGCCTACGTCCCCGGCCGCACCGAGCGGCTCTCCGGCGACCGCGGCCCGGTCGTCTTCATCGACTACGGCCACACGCCCGACGCCTTCCTGTCGCTGCTGGGCGCGCTGCGCCGGGTGACCGACGGCCGGATCGTGATGGTCTTCGGGGCCGACGGCGACCGCGACACCACCAAGCGCGCCGACATGGGCGCGATCGCGGCGCGCGGCGCCGACGCGGTGGTCATCACCGACTTCCACCCCCGCTCGGAGGACCCGGCGCTGATCCGCGCCGCGCTGCTCGACGGCGCCCGGGCCGCCGTTCCGGACGCCGAGCTGTACGAGGTCGCCGATCCCCGCGCCGCATTCCGCACCGCGCTCTCGCTCGCCGGCGACGGAGACGTGGTGCTGTACGCCGGCCCGGGGCACGAGGACTACCAGGAGGTCGCCGGCCAGCGCCTCCCGTACTCCGCCCGCGACGACGCGCGGCTCGCGCTCCGAGAGGCCGGGTGGCTCTGATGATCGCTCTCACCCTCGCCGAGATCGCCGACGCGACCCGGGGCACGCTCCTGCTCGACGGAGCCGTCCTCCCCGATGGGACGGCCGCCACCCCGGAGACCGTCGTCTCCGGCCTCTCCACCACCGACTCGCGGGAGGTCGTGCCCGGCACGATCTTCTTCGCCAAGCCCGGCGAGGTGACGGACGGCCACCTGTTCGCCCCGCAGGCCGTCGAGTCCGGCGCGGCCCTCCTGGTCGTCGACCACGCGCTCGACCTCCCGGTGCCGCAGCTGCTCGTCCCGGACACCGTCGTGGCGCTCGGCGACCTCGCCACCGAGGTGATCGCCCGCGTCCGTGCGCTCGGCACGCTGAAGATCGTCGGCGTCACCGGCTCCAACGGCAAGACCACGACCAAGAACCTGCTGCGCGAGATCCTGGAGCAGGTCGGCCCGACCATCGCCCCGCGCGCGTCGTTCAACAACGAGGTCGGCGCGCCGGTCACGATGCTGGAGGTCACCGAGGAGACCCAGTACCTCGTCGCCGAGATGGGCGCGAGCGGCATCGGCGAGATCGCCCGGCTGGTCCGGATGGCGCGGCCCGACATCGGCATCGTGCTCAAGGTCGGCCTCGCCCACGCCGGCGAGTTCGGCGGCATCGAGAAGACCCTCGCGGCCAAGACCGAGATGGTCAGCGACCTCCTGGAGTCCGACGTCGCCGTCCTCAACCTGGACGACCCGCGCGTCGCCTCGATGGCCGACAAGACGGCGGCCCGCGTGCTGTGGTTCGGCCTCGACGACCGTGCGGCGGTCCGAGCCACCGAGGTGCGCTCGACCGCGCGCGGCACGTCGTTCGTGCTGCACCTCCCGCCGGCCGACGGCGGCGAGGGACCCGGGGAGTCGCGTCCCGTGCAGTTCCGTGTGCTCGGCGAGCACCACGTCATGAACGCGCTGGCCGCCGCGGCCGCCGCGCACACCCTCGGCGTGGACATCGACACGATCGTCGAAGGGCTGCAGACCGTGCAGCGCGCCGAGCGCTGGCGGATGGAGGTCCTGGGCGGCGCCCGTGGCGTCACCGTCATCAACGACGCCTACAACGCGAGCCCGGACTCGATGGCCGCCGCCATCAAGACGCTGGCCCAGATCGCCGAGCCGGGGGAGCGCACCATCGCCGTCCTCGGCGAGATGAGCGAGCTGGGGGAGTTCTCCGGAGAGGAGCACGACCGCATCGGCCTGCTCGCCGTCCGGCTGGGCATCGACCAGCTCGTGATCGTCGGGCCGTCCGCCCGGCGCATGCACATCACCGCCATCAACGAGGGCTCGTGGGACGGGGAGTCCCTGTACTTCGAGACCCAGGACGCGGCGTTCGACCACCTCAGCGGCGCGCTCCGCCCCGGGGACACGGTGCTCGTCAAGTCCTCCAACTCGGCGGGGCTGCGCTTCCTCGGCGACCGACTGGGAGAATTCTTCTCGTGAGAGCCCTTTTGACCTCCGGCGCGCTGTCGATGGCGTTCACGCTGTTCCTGACGCCGCTCTTCATCCGGCTCTTCCGGCGGCTCCAGTGGGGCCAGTTCATCCGCGACGACGGCCCGCAGAGCCACCACGCCAAGCGCGGAACGGCCACGATGGGCGGCATCGTCGTCATCCTCGGCACACTGTTCGGCTATTTCACCGCCCTGCTGCTGACGGGCGACGAGACCAGCGTGTCCGCTCTCCTGGTGCTGTTCCTCATGGTCGGCCTCGGGGTCGTCGGGTTCGTGGACGACTTCCTCAAGACCCGGCGCGAGCGCAGTCTCGGACTGACAGGCTGGGCCAAGATCGCCGGTCAGGTTCTCGTGGCGACGGTCTGGGCGTTCCTCGCCGTCCGGTTCCCCGACTCGCGCGGCTACACGCCGGCGACGATGAGCGTGTCGTTCATCCGGGACCTCCCGATCGACTTCGGCTCGATCACCAAGTTCGGCGTGATCGGCGTGCTGGTCGGCTACGGCCTCTACCTGATCTGGATCAACTTCATCGTCGCGGCCGCCTCCAACGGCGTGAACGTCACCGACGGCCTGGACGGACTGGCGTCCGGCGCGAGCATCCTCGCCATCGGCGCGTACATCATCATCGGGTTCTGGCAGTCGATCCAGTCGTGCGCGAGCCCCAACCTCAATCCCGAGAACATCGCGAAGTGCTACGACGTGCGCGATCCGTTCGACCTGGCGATCGTCGCGACGGCGATCGTGGGCGCCGTGGTCGGCTTCCTCTGGTGGAACACGTCGCCCGCGCAGATCTTCCTCGGCGACACCGGCTCGCTCGCCCTCGGCGGCGCGGTCGCCGCGCTCGCGATCCTCAGCCGCACCGAGCTGCTGCTCGTCCTCATCGGCGGCCTGTTCGTGATCGAGGCGGGCTCGGTGATCGTCCAACGGGCCTACTTCAAGATCACGCACGGCAGGCGCATCTTCCTGATGAGTCCCATCCATCATCACTTCGAGCTGAAAGGCTGGGCGGAGGTGACGGTCGTGGTCCGGTTCTGGATCATCGGCGGCCTCCTCGTCGCGGCCGGCGTCGGCTCGTTCTACCTCGAGTGGCTCGCGACGTGACCGGATCCCGCGAACGCCTGGAGTCGCTCACCAGCTGGCACCACGACTGGTCGGGCCTGCGCGTCGCCGTGTTCGGCCTCGGCGTCACCGGCTTCTCGGTCGCCGACACGCTCGCCGAGCTGGGAGCGCAGGTGCTGGTCGTCGCCTCGCGCGCCGACGCCGAGCGCGCCATGCTGCTGGAGGTCATCGGCGCCGAGCTGCTGGAGGAGCCGGACCTCAGCACGCCGCCCGCGCGGCTGGTGGAGTTCGATCCCGAGCTCGTGGTCGTCTCACCCGGCTTCCACTGGGACCACCCGCTGCTGCTCTGGGCCGAGACGGGCGGCGTACCGGTCTGGGGCGACATCGAGCTGGCCTGGCGGCTGCGCGACAAGGTCGGCGACCCGGCGGACTGGATCTGCGTCACCGGCACGAACGGCAAGACCACCACGGTCCAGCTCACCGCGACCATGCTGCTCGCCGGCGGCTCCCGCGTCGCGCCGTGCGGCAACATCGGCGTGCCGGTGCTCGACGCCATCCGCGACCCTCAGGGCTTCGACGTGCTCGTCGTGGAACTGTCGAGCTACCAGCTGCACTGGATCAACCGGAACCGCGGCGGCGAGCTCACGCCGTACTCCGCCGCCTGCCTGAACATCGCCGACGACCACCTCGACTGGCACGGTTCGCTGGAGGCGTACATCGCGGCCAAGGCGAAGGTCTACGACAACACCCAGGTCGCCTGCGTCTACAACCGCGCCGACCAGAACACCCTGCGCATGGTCGAGGAGGCCGACGTGACCGAGGGCGCCCGCGCCATCGGCTTCGGCCTCGATGTGCCGGGCCCGAGCGACTTCGGCATCGTCGACGGCATCCTCTGCGACCGCGCGTTCCTCGAGGACCGCCGCAACAGCGCCATCGAGTTGACGACCCTGGACGAGCTCGCGGAGGCCGGACTCGCCGCCCCGCATGTCGTCGCCAACATCCTCGCCGCCAGTGCGCTGGCCCGCTCCTACGGCGTCGAACCGCAGGTCATCCGCGACGTGCTCACCGCCTTCCGCCTCGACGCCCACCGCATCGAGCTGGTGCGGGTGGAGGCCGGCGTGAGCTGGGTGGACGATTCCAAGGCCACCAACCCGCATGCGGCGGACGCGTCGCTGCGCGCGTACCCGTCCGTCGTGTGGGTGGTCGGTGGCCTCCTCAAGGGCGTCGACATCGAGCAGCTCGTGGCCGCGCATGCGGACCGGCTGCGCGGCGCCGTCCTGATCGGGGTCGACCGCGCGGCACTGCTGGCCGCATTCGAGCGACACGCCCCGGGGCTGCCCGCGCTGGAGGTGGTGGCCGACGAGACTGAAGGGGTCATGCCGACGGCGGTGCGGCTGGCCGGCGGTCTCGCCCGCGAGGGGGACACCGTCCTGCTGGCTCCGGCGGCGGCGTCGATGGACCAGTTCACCGACTACGCAGAGCGCGGGCGTCTCTTCCAGGCGGCCGTCAACGAGTTCTTTGGAGGTGGGGCGGATGACGACGAGCCCGCCTCGCGTCCGCCGGGAGCCTGAGCCGCGCGATCAGCGGCCGTCCGGCGATCCGACCGGGGACGACGGCTCCCGCGCGGGACTCACGGCGCGCATCTCGCTCGGCCGGGCGATGAACAGCGAGTCCTCCGACTACTTCCTGCTGCTCGGCATCACGCTCTTCATGGTCGTGTTCGGCCTCGTCATGGTGCTCTCGTCGTCCGCCGTCGAGTCGCACAACGACACCGACAACTTCTTCTCGCGGTTCTGGTCGCAGGGCATGTACGCCCTCATCGGGCTCCCGCTGATGTTCATCGTCTCGCGCATCCCGATGACCTTCTGGAAGCGCTCGATCTGGTTCATCCTCGGTGCGGCCTGCTTCGTGCAGTTCCTGGTGCTGGTGACGCCGCTCGGTGTGGAGATCGGCGGCAACCGCAACTGGATCCGCATCGGCGGCTTCGTCGGGCAGCCGTCGGAGGCGATCAAGATCGCGCTCGTGATCTGGCTGGGCGTCGTGCTGTCCCGCAAGCAGGACCTCCTCGACGACTGGCGGCACGTCGCGCTGCCCGTCCTCCCGATCGCGGGAGGCGCCATCGGCGTCGTCGTCCTCGGCGGCGACCTCGGGACGACCATCGTCATGTCGGCGTTCGTCCTCGGCGGTCTGTACTTCGCCGGCGTGCGGCTGCGCTACCTGTTCGCGGGGCTCGTCGGGGTCGCGATCGTGGCCGTCGTCGTCGCCATGTCGAGCGCCAGCCGGATGGGCCGCATCGCCGCGCTCTTCGGCGGGACGAGCGCCGCGAACCCCGACGTCAACTGGCAGATCGACAACGGCTTCTACGCCCTCGCCTCCGGCGGCGTGTTCGGCGTGGGGCTCGGCAACTCGCACTCGAAGTGGTCGTGGCTGCCCGCGGCGGACACCGACTTCATCTTCGCCATCATCGGCGAGGAGCTCGGCCTGATCGGGGCCGTGGTGGTCCTGCTGCTCTTCGTGATGCTGGCGATCGTCTTCCTGCGGATCATCCACGCGTCCACCGACACCTTCCCGCGCGTCACGACCGCCGCGATCATGGTGTGGCTGATCTTCCAGGCGTTCGTGAACATCGCTGTGGTGCTCGGCGTCATCCCGGTGCTCGGCGTGCCGCTCCCACTGATCTCTGCGGGAGGTACTGCGATGATCAGTTCCATGATCGCTATCGGCATCGTGATGTCCTTCGCCCGCCAGAACGCCCGCAACTCCCGCACCGGACAGGGCCCGCGTCGCGCCACGGGCAGCGCTCTGTGAGCCGTTACCTCCTGGCCGGCGGCGGGACCGCCGGCCACGTCAATCCGCTGCTCGCCGTCGCCGACCGCCTGCGCCGCGACGACCCGGGCGCGGAGGTCGTGGTCCTCGGCACGAAGGAGGGGCTGGAGGCGCGCCTCGTCCCCGACCGCGGTTACGAGCTCGCGACCATCCCGAAGCTGCCGTTCCCGCGCCGCCCCGACGGCGCCGCGCTGCGCTTCCCCGGCGAGTACCGGCGCGCGGTGCGCTCGGTCACCGAGCTGATCCGCGAGCGCGGCATCGACGTCGTGGTGGGCTTCGGCGGCTACGCGGCCGCGCCCGCCTACTCGGCCGCCCGTCGCGCGGGCGTGCCGTACGCGCTGCACGAGGCCAACGCCCGGCCGGGGCTCGCGAACCGGCTCGGCGCCCGCTCCACCCCGTGGGTCGGCGTCGCGTTCGAGGGCACGCCGCTGCGCCACTCCCGCTTCGTCGGGATGCCGCTGCGCCGAGAGATCGAGGAGCTCGACCGGGAGGCCGCCCGCCCGGAGGCCCTGGCCGCGTTCGGTCTGTCCGCCGACCGCCCGACCCTCCTGGTCACCGGGGCTCGCTCGGCGCCAGGCGGCTCAACGGCACGATCGCCGAACGTGCGGTGCAGCTCACCGCTGCCGGCTGGCAGGTGCTCCACATCCAGGGCGGCCGTGGCGAGCTGACCGACCCCGGCATCGAGCACTACCGGCTGCTGGACTACTGCGACCGCATGGACCTCGCCTTCGCGCTGACCGAGTTCGCCGTCGCGCGCGCGGGCGCCGCGACCGTGTGCGAGTTCGCCGCACTCGGTATCCCCGCCGTCTACGTGCCGTTCCCGATCGGCAACGGCGAGCAGCGCTTCAATGCGGCGGGCGTCGTGGAGGCCGGCGGCGGCATGCTGGTGGACGACGCGGAGTTCCTCCCCGGGTGGGTCGACGGGCACCTGCTCCCGCTGCTCGCAGACCGGATCGCGGTCGACGACATGGCGCGCAAGGCGGCGATCACAGGGGTGCGCGACGGCTCCGACCGGATGGTCGCCCTGATCCGAAGCGCGCTGGGCCGGAGTGGGTTGGCCGGATCCTGAGGTTCGCCGCGTAGCCTGTACTCTGTCAACTCGACTCGCGGACCGAAAGCAGCACCTGTGACGATCAAACCCGACCTCAACGCCACCATCCCCGACGAGCTGGGCACGCTCCACTTCGTCGGCATCGGGGCTCGGGCATGAGCGGAATCGCGCGGCTGTTCCTGGAGTCCGGCCACACTGTCACCGGGTCCGACGTGCGCCACTCGGCCAACATCGACGCGCTGCGCGCCCTCGGCGCCACCATCGCGATCGGCCACGACGCCGCGAATGTCGGCGACGCCGACACCCTCGTGGTCACCGGTGCGCTCTGGCAGGACAATCCGGAGTACCAGCTCGCCCTCGCCGACGGCATCCCGGTGCTGCACCGCTCCCAGGCGCTGGCCTGGCTGATCAACAAGAAGCGCCTCGTCGCCGTCGCGGGAGCGCACGGCAAGACCACCTCCACCGGGATGATCATCACCGGGCTGCTGGGCCTCGGCGAGGACCCGAGCTTCGTCAACGGCGGCGTCATCGCCTCGCTCGGGAAGAGCTCGCAGACGGGCAGCGGCGAGCTGTTCGTCGTGGAGGCCGACGAGTCCGACGGCTCCTTCCTGCTCTACGACACGGCGGTCGCGCTGATCACCAACGTGGACCCCGACCACCTCGACCATTACGGCTCGCTGGAGGCGTTCGAGGACGCCTTCGTGACGTTCGCCCGCGAAGCCGACGAGTTCGTGGTCGTCTCCTCCGACGACGCGGGCGCCACGCACGTCCACCGCCGGCTGGTGGAGGTCGCGCCGGAGAAGCGCGTCGTCACCTTCGGCGAGGCGGAGGACGCCGACGTGCGCGTCCACTCGATCGTCACCGACGGCCCGGTCGCGTTCACGCTGAGCTACTCCGGCGCCGACTACTCGGCGCGCCTGCGGGTGCCCGGCCGGCACAACGCGATCAACGCGGCCGGCGCCTTCGCCGTGCTGACCGGACTCGGCTTCGACCCCGCCGCCGCGCTGGCCGCGATCGCGGAGTTCGGCGGCACCGAGCGCCGCTTCGAGCTGCACGGCAACGTGGGCGGCGTGAGCGTCTACGACGATTACGCCCACCACCCGACCGAGGTCGCCGCCGCGCTGTCGGCCGCGCGCACGGTCGTCGGCGACGGCCGCATCATCGCGGTCCACCAGCCGCACCTCTACAGCCGCACCCGCCTGTTCGCGCAGGAGTTCGCCGAGACCCTCGAGACCTACGCCGACGAGACCGTCGTGCTCGACGTCTACGGCGCGCGCGAGGACCCGGAGCCCGGCGTCACCGGCGCCCTGGTCGCGGATCGGTTCCAGCATCCCGAGCACGTCGCGTTCATCGCAGACTGGCAGGAGGCCGCCGACCACACCGCGCGGATCGCGCGCGAGGGCGACTTCGTCATCACGCTGGGCTGCGGTGACGTCTACCGGATCGTCCCGCAGCTCCTCGACTCGCTCCGCCGCGTCCGGGAGTAGCCCGCGTGAAGCGTCCCCAGGGATTCGAACGGTCGGCGGCACGGCAGCCCGGCGCTCCGGCGCCCTCCGCACCGGAGACCGTCGCTCCGGCGCGCCCCGAGGACGCCCGCGCCGCGGCCCCCGTCGGGACGATCACCGAGCCGATCCCGATCGCCCGCTCGCAGGAGCCGTTCCCCGAGCGGAAGCTCCGCCCGTCCCGGGCGACGGCCGACCGCCTCCCGCTCACGGAGCGCGTGCCGAGCAATCGCGAGATCTCCCAGGCGCTCCGCGCCGCCCGCGCCGAGCGCCGCCGGGTGGAGCGCGGCGAGGTGCGCCGGTTCACCAAGCGCTCGCGTCGCCGCAGGATGGCGTGGCTCGGCGCTGCGGGCGTCGTCGTCGCGCTCGTGCTCGGCACGATCCTCGTCGGCCTCTCGCCACTGCTCGCGCTCCGGCACATCCAGGTCGTCGGCGCCTCGCGGCTGGACGCCGGCGCGATCTCGGCCAAGCTCGGCGACCAGGTCGGCAAGCCGCTCGCGCTGCTCGACCAGGCCGAGATCTCCAGTGACCTGGCCGCCTTCCCGCTCATCCGCAGCTACACGCTGGAGAGCCACCCGCCGGACACCCTCGTGGTGCGCATCGTCGAACGCCAGGCGATCGGCGCCATCCAGCACGGGTCGGCCTTCGAGCTCGTGGATGCGGCGAAGGTCCCCATCTCCTCCAGCGCGACCCGACCGGCCGGATACCCGATCATCGCCGCGACGGGAGGCGCGGCCGACGCGAACGCGGACTCCGGGTTCGCCGCGGCGGCCGCCGTGCTGTCGTCGCTGCCCGCCGACGTGCTGAGCCGGGTCGACACCATCTCGGCGAAGACGAAGGACGACGTGTCCTTCACGCTCCGCGAGGGCGGTGCGACCGTGGTCTGGGGGAGCGCGGAGGACTCGGCGCTCAAGTCCGCCGACCTCGCCGCGCTGCTCAAGGGCGCGCCGAAGGCGAGCCGTTTCGACGTCTCGTCGCCGCACAGCGTGACGACAGGATGACCGGGTTGACGGCGCATTTGCCGACACGCCTGCGAACTGCGGCGGCAGGGGCCCTTGCGCCTCTACCGTCGAATCGAGAATTGCATACTCAGCATATCTTTAAACCTCGACTTGAGGTTGAAGGTTCCCGTGGAGGCCGGACGTGACAGCAAACCAGAACTACCTCGCCGTGATCAAGGTCGTCGGCATCGGCGGCGGCGGCGTGAACGCCGTCAACCGCATGATCGAGCTCGGCCTGCGCGGCGTCGAGTTCATCGCCATCAACACGGACGCGCAGGCGCTGCTGATGAGCGACGCCGACGTCAAGCTCGACGTGGGCCGCGAGATCACCCGCGGCCTCGGCGCCGGAGCCGACCCCGAGGTCGGCCGCCGTGCCGCCGAGGACCACGCGGAGGAGATCGAGGAGGCGCTCGCCGGCGCCGACATGGTCTTCGTCACCGCGGGCGAGGGCGGCGGCACCGGCACAGGCGGCGCACCGGTCGTGGCCCGGATCGCGAAGTCGATCGGCGCCCTGACCATCGGTGTCGTCACCAAGCCGTTCTCGTTCGAGGGCAAGCGCCGCCAGCAGCAGGCCGAGTCCGGCGTGCAGCGGCTCAAGGAAGAGGTCGACACCCTCATCGTCGTCCCGAACGACCGGCTGCTGGAGATCAGCGACCGCGGCATCAGCATGCTGGAGGCGTTCTCCACCGCCGACCAGGTGCTCCTCGCCGGTGTGCAGGGCATCACCGACCTCATCACCACCCCGGGCCTCATCAACCTCGACTTCGCCGATGTGAAGTCGGTCATGCAGGGCGCGGGCTCCGCGCTGATGGGCATCGGCTCCTCGCGCGGCGCGGACCGAGCCATCAAGGCCGCGGAGCTGGCGGTCGCCTCCCCGCTGCTGGAGGCCTCCATCGACGGCGCCCACGGCGTGCTGCTCTCGATCCAGGGCGGCTCGAACCTCGGCATCTTCGAGATCAACGACGCCGCCCGCCTGGTACAGGAGGCCGTGCACCCCGAGGCGAACATCATCTTCGGCGCGGTCATCGACGACACCCTCGGCGACGAGGTGCGCGTCACGGTCATCGCGGCCGGTTTCGACGGCGGCGAGCCGAAGTCGGTGCAGACCGCGGCCGCGGACGCACGTCGGTCCACCTACGTGGAGGCCGGCTCGGAGGAGGCGTCGATCGCCTCGTCCGCGGCGGTCGAGGCCGGCGAGGTCGAGGCCCCCGCCACGGAGTGGCACGCGACCGGCGAGACCCCGGTGACCGAGACCGCGCAGAAGGACCCGGCGTTCGACGACGAGAATGACGACCTCGACATCCCCGACTTCCTCAAGTAGCCCGCTCGCCGAGCGGCTCGCCGCGGTCCGGGAGGGCGTCGCCGACGCCGCCCGGGCCGCCGGCCGCTCCCCGGACGAGTTGACGACGATCGTGGTGACCAAGTTCCACCCGGCGTCGCTCGTCCGCGAGCTCGCCGCGCTCGGCGTGCGCGATGTGGGGGAGAACCGGCACCAGGAGGCGCAGGAGAAGGCGGCGGAACTCGCCGACCTCGACCTGCGCTGGCACTTCGTCGGCCAGCTTCAGAGCAAGAAGGCGCGACAGGTGCGGCGCTACGCGTCCGTCATCCACTCGCTGGACCGGATCTCGCTCGTCGACGCTCTGAAGCTGGACGACGCGCCCGACGTGGACGTGTTCGTCCAGCTCAACCTCACCGACGACACGGCGCGCGGCGGCGTCGCCGACCGCGACCTGGAGCCGCTGGTCGAGCACGTGCTCGCCACGCCCGGCCTGAACCTCCTCGGCGTGATGGCGGTCGCCCCGCTGGACGAGGAGCCGGCACGCGCCTTCGAGCGCGTCCGGCTCGCCTCCGAGCGGGTCCGCACGCTCGCGCCGGAGGCGACATCCATCTCTGCGGGCATGTCCCAGGACTACCGGGAGGCCGTCGCCGCCGGTGCGACACACCTTCGCATCGGCACCGCCATTACCGGGAATCGGCCAAGCCTTCGTTAATCTCGGAAGGGAAGAAGGTTCATTCAGTGCGTGCGAGGCGTCGGCGCACCGGTCTACACGGAGGAAGCGCATGGCCAACCCGCTGAAGAAGACGATGGTCTACCTCGGCCTCGCCGACGAGGAGCTGGAGTTCGAAGAGTCCCCGGAGCAGCACCAGCCGGTGCAGCACCAGCCGCGCCGCGAGGCTCCCGCCCCGTCGCCGGTCCAGCCCGTCCCGCACCCTGCACCGGTCGCTCCCGTGGCCGGCCGCGCTCCGGTCACCCCGCTGCGCAAATCGTCCACCGCACGGAATGTTTCGGTACAGGAAATGAACGAGATCCTCACAGTCCACCCCCGTCAGTACCGCGACGCGCAGGCGATCGCCGAGTCCTTCCGCGAGGGCATCCCGGTGATCATCAACCTGTCGCAGATGAGCGAGGGCGACGCCCGCCGCCTCATCGACTTCGCCAGCGGCCTCTCGCAGGGTCTGTACGGCAAGATCGAGCGGGTGACTCCGAAGGTGTTCCTGCTCTCGCCGTCGCACGTCGTCGTCTCCGGCGAGCACGGCGGACAGGACGCCGACGTCGACGCCTCCTTCTTCGCGCAGGCCTGACCCTTTTCCTGCGAAAGCGCACCGCCCGGCCGGGCGGTGCGCTTTCGTGCATACGCCGTCGTTCATACTGGGTGTTGTGCTTGTCGTCTCGATCATCGCGAACGTGCTCTACTACGTCCTCCTGATCTACTTCTTCGTGCTCTGGGCCCGCTTCGTGCTCGACCTGGTGCGCACCTTCGCGCGGCAGTGGCGCCCTCGGGGCTTCGGGCTCGTCCTCGCCGAGTCGACGTACGTGGTCACGGACCCGCCCATCCGATTCTTCCGCCGGATCATCCCGCCGCTGTCGATGGGGGCGGTCGCGATCGACTTCGGCTGGAGCCTCACCATGCTCGTCGTCATCATCGGCCTCTACGTGACCCTGAGTTTCACCTGACGCCGAGCTGGCGTCGGTTGGGGTCGGGCTGCGCTGCCGTTGTAATGTGGTCGAGGCCGACGCACCACGGGTGCGGCGGAGTGCGCGGCGGCCGTGCACTTTGCTAGCGTTGGCTGAACGCACTCACTGTTCGTCCTTTTCAAGATCTAAGGTGGCTTCTCATGGCGCTGACTCCGGAAGATGTGGTCAACAAGCGGTTTCAACCGACGAAATTCCGTGAGGGCTACGACCAGGACGAGGTCGACGACTTCCTCGACGAGGTCGTCGTGGAGCTCCGCAGGCTGACCCAGGAGAGCGACGAGCTCAAGCAGCGCCTCGTGGCCGCCGACTCGCGCATCGCAGAGCTGCAGCGCAGTGGCGGCTCCGGCCAGGCCGCGGCCCCGGCCGCCGCCGACAACGGCGAGGTGCAGCGCCTCCAGCAGGAGAACGACGAGCTCAAGCAGCGCCTGGCCACCGCCCAGCAGGAGGCAGCGCAGGCGAAGCAGCAGGCCGCCGCCGCTCCAGCCGCCGCGGGCGCCGCAGCGGGCTTCGCCGCCGGCGCCACCGACGCGAACGACCCGAACGCGACCAACAACCTCCTCCAGCTCGCCCGCCGCCTCCACGAGGAGCACGTGCGCGAAGGCGTGGAGAAGCGCGACGCTCTCATCGCGGAGGGGCACGCCACCGCCGCCCGCATCGTCGCCGAGGCCGAGTCCAAGCAGCGCGCCCAGATCAGCGCCCTCGACCAGGAGCGTGCCGGCCTCGAGCGCCGCATCGACGAACTCCGTGGCTTCGAGCGCGACTACCGCCAGGGCCTGAAGGGCTACATCGAGGGCCAGCTCCGCGACCTCGACAGCCAGTCCGCCTCCTTCGGCGGCAACGCCCCCACCCCGGTGCCCGCGGGCTCCTCCGACGGCAACAGCCAGGACCAGGGCGCTCAGCCTCCGGTCTTCCCGGGC
Source organism: Leifsonia sp. L25 (assembly GCF_050632895.1). The sequence continues at coordinate 91,462 of NZ_JBODRZ010000006.1, forward strand.
TTTGGAGGCTAGCCCCCGAAGGCCGAGGTCGGTAACGGGGCCAAGGTCAGCATCAGGGCCTTGGTGATCCTGGCCGTGGTCGCGCTCTGCGTGTACCTCGTGGATCAGATCGCCAAGGTCCTGGTCGTCTCGAACCTCTACGAGGGCCAGCAGCTCCAGGTCCTCGGACAGCTCCTCCAGCTCCACTTCGTGAAGAACCCGGGCGCGGCTTTCTCCATCGGCAGCGGGTCGACCTGGATCTTCTCGATCGTCGGCGTCGGCGTGCTCGGCTTCGTCATCTGGTACGCGCCGCGCATCCGCTCGACGGCGTGGGCCATCCTCTTCGGGCTGCTGCTCGGCGGTCTGCTCGGCAACCTGACCGACCGGCTCTTCCGGGAACCGGGCTTCGGCGTCGGGCACGTCGTGGACTTCCTGCAGATTCCTTTGCTGCCCGCCATCTTCAACCTCGCGGACGTCGCCATCGTCTCGAGCATGGTGCTGTTCCTCATCCTCTCGCTCCGCGGCGTCGGCCTCGACGGGCAGCAGCAGCCCGAGGAGGATGACGCGTTCGGCGAGGACGACACGGTCGTCGCGGCCGAGCCGCCCGCAGAGTCGCGCGAGCCCCGAAACCCCCAGCTCTGATGGAGTCGCGCAGCCTCCCCGTCCCCGACGGACTCGAAGGGTCACGCGTCGACGCGGGCCTCGCCAAGCTCCTGGGCTTCTCGCGAAGCTTCGCCGCCGAGATCGCCGAGGCCGGCGGCGTCACCATCGACGGCCGCGAGGCGGACAAGTCGGACCGGCTCTCGGCCGGCTCCTGGCTCGAGGTCTCCTGGCAGCCGCGCGAGGAGGCCCGCATCGTCCCGATCGCGGTGCCCGAGCTGACGATCGTCCACGACGACGACGACATCGTCGTCATCGACAAGCCGGTCGGCGTCGCGGCGCATCCTTCGGTCGGCTGGGAGGGCCCCACGGTCCTCGGTGCGCTGGCCGCCGCGGGCTTCCGCATCTCGACCTCCGGCGCCGCCGAGCGCGCGGGGATCGTCCACCGACTCGATGCCGGCACCAGCGGCCTGATGGTCGTGGCGAAGTCCGAGCACGCCTACACCGTCCTGAAGCGCGCCTTCCACGACCGCACGGTCGAGAAGATCTACCACGCGGTCGTCCAGGGCCACCCCGACCCGCTGACCGGGACCATCGACGCGCCGATCGGCCGGCATCCCCGGAGCGACTGGAAGTTCGCGGTCGTCGCCGGCGGCAAGCCGTCCGTGACGCACTACGAGACCATCGAGGCGTTCCCGGCGGCGAGCCTGCTGGAGATCCACCTGGAGACCGGTCGCACCCACCAGATCCGTGTGCACATGGCGGCCCAGCGGCACCCGTGCGCCGGCGACGCGATGTACGGCGCCGACCCCGCGCTGTCCGCCCGGTTGGGACTCACCCGGCAGTGGCTGCACGCCGTCCAGCTCGCCTTCGAGCACCCGGCGACGCGGGAGTGGGTGACCTTCACCACGACCTACCCGGAGGATCTGCAACACGCTCTCGACGTGCTCCGGGCGTCGTAGGTCCGACGTAGTCTTAAGCCCTCACCTCGACCCGGAGCAATAGTGCCGACCGACTCCTTCGTCCATCTCCACGTCCACAGCGAGTACTCGATGCTCGACGGGGCCGCACGCGTCAAACCGCTCATCGAGGCGGCCGTCGAGCAGGGCATGCCGGCCGTCGCGATCACCGACCACGGCAACATGTTCGGCGCGTTCGACTTCTGGCGCACGGCGACGGACGCCGGCATCAAGCCGATCATCGGCACCGAGGCCTACCTGACCCCGCGCACGCACCGCACCGACAAGACGCGCGTGCGCTGGGGCGACGGCGGCGGCGACGACGTGTCGGGCTCCGGCGCCTACACGCACATGACCATGCTCGCGGCGACCACCGAAGGCATGCATAACCTCTTCCGGCTCTCGTCGTACGCCTCGCTGGAGGGCTACTACTTCAAGCCGCGCATGGACCGCGAGCTGCTGCAGCGCTACTCGAAGGGCATCATCGCGACGACCGGCTGCCCGTCCGGCGAGGTCCAGACCCGGCTGCGGCTCGGGCAGTACGAGGAGGCCAAGAAGGCGGCGGCGGAGTTCCGCGACATCTTCGGGCCCGAGAACTTCTTCGCCGAGATCATGGACCACGGCCTCGGCATCGAGCGCCGCATCATGAGCGACCTGATCCGGCTCGCCAAAGAGCTGGGTCTTCCGCTCGTGGCGACCAACGACCTCCACTACACGCACGCGGCCGACGCGAAGAGCCACGCGGCGCTGCTGTGCGTGCAGTCCGGCTCGACCCTCGACGACCCCAACCGGTTCAAGTTCGACGCCGACGAGTTCTATCTGAAGACGCCGGAGGAGATGCGCCGCCTCTTCCGCGACCATCCGGACGCGTGCGACAACACGCTCGCGATCGCCGAGCGCGTCGACGTGAAGTTCGACACCGCGGCCAACTACATGCCGCGGTTCCCCGTGCCGGAGGGCGAGACCGAGCAGAGCTGGTTCGTCAAGGAGGTCGAGAAGGGCCTCCACGAGCGCTACCCGGGCGGGATCACCGAGGACGTGCGCAAGCAGGCCGACTACGAGATCGGCGTCATCTCCCAGATGGGCTTCCCCGGCTACTTCCTCGTCGTCGCCGACTTCATCAACTGGTCGAAGCGCAACGGTATCCGCGTCGGCCCCGGCCGTGGTTCCGGCGCCGGGTCGATGGCCGCGTACGCGATGCGGATCACCGACCTCGACCCGCTCCGGCACGGTTTGATCTTCGAGCGGTTCCTCAACCCGGACCGCGTCTCGATGCCCGACTTCGACGTCGACTTCGACGACCGCCGCCGCGGCGAGGTCATCAAGTACGTGACCGAGAAGTACGGCTCCGAGCGCGTCGCGCAGATCGTCACCTACGGCACCATCAAGGCCAAGCAGGCCCTCAAGGACTCCGGCCGCGTGCTCGGCTTCCCGTTCTCGATGGGCGAGAAGCTGACCAAGGCGATGCCGCCGCCCGTGATGGGCAAGGACATCCCGCTCACGGGCATCTTCGACAAGGAGCACCCGCGCTTCAAGGAGGCCGTCGACATCCGCGCGGTCGTGGAGAGCGACCCCGAGGCCAAGACCGTCTTCGACACGGCGCTCGGGCTCGAGAACCTCAAGCGCCAGTGGGGCGTGCACGCGGCGGGCGTGATCATGTCGTCCGATCCGCTGATCGACGTCATCCCGATCATGAAGCGCGAGCAGGACGGCCAGATCGTCACGCAGTTCGACTATCCGGCCTGCGAGTCGCTCGGCCTGATCAAGATGGACTTCCTGGGCCTGCGCAACCTCACGATCATCAACGACGCGCTCGACAACATCCGCGACAACCGCGGCGAGAACCTCGTGCTCGAGGAGCTGGAGCTGGACGACCGCGGCGCGTACGAGCTGCTGTCCCGCGGCGACACCCTCGGCGTGTTCCAGCTCGACGGCGGCCCGATGCGCTCGCTGCTGCGCTTGATGAAGCCGGACAACTTCGAGGACATCTCGGCGCTCATCGCGCTGTACCGCCCGGGCCCGATGGGCGCGAACTCGCACACCAACTACGCGCTGCGCAAGAACAACCTGCAGGACATCACGCCGATCCACCCGGAGCTGGCGGAGCCGCTGGCGGAGATCCTCTCGACCAGCTACGGCCTGATCATCTATCAGGAGCAGGTCATGGCCATCGCGCAGAAGGTCGCGGGCTTCTCGCTCGGCCAAGCAGACATCCTGCGCCGCGCGATGGGCAAGAAGAAGAAGTCCGAGCTGGACAAGCAGTTCGAGGGCTTCTCGCAGGGCATGGTCGACCGCGGCTTCTCCATGGCGGCGGTCGGCAAGCTGTGGGAGATCCTGCTGCCGTTCTCCGACTACGCCTTCAACAAAGCGCACTCTGCCGCGTACGGCGTCATCTCGTACTGGACGGCCTACCTCAAGGCGCACTATCCGGCCGAGTACATGGCCGCGCTGCTGACGAGCGTCGGCGACTCCAAGGACAAAATGGCGCTCTACCTCAACGAGTGCCGCCGCATGGGCATCAAGGTGCTGCCGCCGGACGTCAACGAGTCCAACCTCTACTTCGCCGCCGTCGGCGAGGACATCCGCTTCGGCATGGGTGCCGTCCGCAACGTCGGCGCCAACGTCGTCGACGGAGTGCGGGCGGCCCGCGAGAGCAAAGGCCGGTTCGAGTCGTTCCACGACTTCCTGAACAAGGTCCCGATCCACGCGGCCAACAAGCGCACCGTCGAGTCGCTCATCAAGGCGGGCGCGTTCGACTCGCTCGGGCACACCCGGCGCGCGCTCGTGGAGGTGCACGAGGACGCGGTGGAGTCCGCGGTCAAGATCAAGCGCAGCGAGGCGAACGGCGACGTCGGCTTCGACTTCGACAGCCTCTGGGGCGAGGACGAGCAGAGCCAGACGCAGCACCACATCCCCGACCGCCCCGAGTGGGTGAAGCGGGACAAGCTCGCGTTCGAACGCGAGATGCTCGGCCTCTACGTGTCCGACCATCCGCTGGCCGGGCTGGAGCTGCAGCTCGCCAAGCTCGCGAGCACGTCGATCGCCGAGCTGCTGGCGTCCGACAACGTGCAGGACGGCGACACCGTCGTCATCGCGGGGCTCGTGACGAGCGTGCAGCACCGCGTGGCGAAGGCGTCCGGCAACCAGTACGGCATGATCCAGGTCGAGGACTTCGGCGGCGAGATGACCGTCATGTTCATGGGCAAGGCGTACCAGGAGTTCTCGCCGATGATGCAGGGCGACTCGATCGTCGTCGTCCGCGGCCGGGTCAGCATGCGCGACGACGGGATGAACCTGCACGCGTTCAGCCTGATGGTGCCCGACCTCGGTCAGGCCGACGACATCGGCACCCTCATGATCACGATGGCCGACCAGCGCGCGACGACAGACACGGTCGCCTCGCTCGCAGAGGTGCTGTCGCGGCACCCCGGCGACAGCGAGGTCCGCCTCCGACTCGTCAAAGGCCAGACCGCCCGCGTCTTCGAGGTCCCGAAGCCCGTCAAAGTCTCCCCGGACCTCTACGGCGAGCTCAAAGGCCTCCTCGGCCCCAACTGCCTGGTCTAGCAGCGATCGCTTCCTCACTTTCTCCCGCCGACACGCGGTGATTGGCGGGAGAAAGTGAGGAAGCGATGGCTGCCGTCAGTCGAGTTCGCTGGGGCGGTGGTAGCGGCGCTCGTGGTAGAGCAGCGGCTCGTCGGGGGCGCCGAGCTCGCCCTCCTCGATCTGGACGACCACCACGGCGCTGTTGTGCACCGGGAAGCGGTCGACGATGCGGCCGACCATCCACGCCGTGACGTCGTTGATGACCGGGAGGCCGTGGGGTCCGCGGCGCCAGTGGTCGCCGAGGAAGCGCCGGGTGTTGTCGTCCGAGAGGATTTCGGCCACGCCCTTGTTCCGCACGCCGAGCATGTGGATGATCACCCGATCGGTGTCCGCGATCGCCGGCCAGCTCGACGCGGAGAGCGCCATGTTGAACGTCGCGAGCGGCGGGACGGCGGAGAGCGAGGCGAGCGAGGTGGCGGTGAACCCGACCGGCGTGCCGTCTGCGGTCTGTGCGGTGACGATCGCCACACCGGCGGCGTGCCGGCGGAACGCCTGCCGGAAGGCGGAGAGGTCGGGAGTCGCGTCAGTCATATGCGGTTATCAAGCGCCGTTCGGGGTGAGGAATTCCGCGCCAGCGTTCGGGGCTGAGCGGAGCGGGCGGTGCGGATAGGCTTGAGCGGTCATGATGCAGACCATCGATCTCCGCGGAGTCCAGCCTACCCGGGCCGCTTTCGAGCGCCTCGTGCCCCGTCCCGTCGTGGACATCCAGGTCGCGGTGCATGTCGCGACCGAGCTGATCGACGACGTCCGGGCCAGGGGAGCGGCGGCTCTCGCCGAGCAGGCCGAGAAGTTCGACGGCGGCGCGCCCGCCTCGGTGCGCGTTCCGGCGTCAGAGATCGCCGCCGCCGTCGCCGCGCTGCCCGCCGACGTCCGTGCGGCCCTGGAGGAGGCGATCGTCCGCGTCCGCGAGGCGACGGCCGCGCAGGTCCCGCCGCCCGCCGAGACCCGGATCGGGCCCGGTGCGACCATCGTGCAGCGCTGGCAGCCGGTGGAGCGTGCCGGGCTGTACGTCCCCGGCGGCAAGGCCGTGTACCCATCGAGCGTCGTGATGAACGCCGTCCCCGCGCAGGTCGCCGGCGTCGCCTCCGTCGCTCTCGCGAGTCCGCCGCAGCGCGCGTTCGGCGGCGCCGTTCACCCGGTCATCCTCGGCGCGGCGGGACTGCTCGGCATCGACGAGGTCTACGCGATGGGCGGCGCCGGCGCGATCGGCGCACTCGCCTGGGGCGTGGAGGAGATCGGCCTCGACCCCGTGCAGGTCATCACCGGCCCCGGCAACATCTACGTCGCCGCCGCCAAGCGCGTCGTGCGCGGCCAGGCGGGCATCGACTCGGAGGCCGGCACCACCGAGATCCTCGTGATCGCCGACGACACCGCAGACGCGCGCTTCGTCGCCGCCGACCTGATCAGCCAGGCCGAGCACGACGAGGCCGCGGCCTCGCTGCTCGTCACCGACAGCCCGGCGTTCGCCGAGCGGGTCGCGGCCGAGCTGGAGTCCCTCGCCGGCGCCACCAAGCACGCCGAGCGTGTGCGCACCGCGCTCGGCGGCCCGCAGTCGGCGCTCGTACTCGTGGACGACCTCGCGGCCGCCGCCGCGTTCAGCAACGCCTACGGCCCGGAGCACCTCGAACTGCAGACCGCCGACCCGGACGCGCTGCTCGCGCAGATCCAGAACGCGGGCGCGATCTTCGTCGGCCCGAGCGCGCCGGTGAGCCTCGGCGACTACCTCGCGGGCTCCAACCACGTCCTCCCGACCGGTGGCCAGGCCCGGTTCTCGCCCGGACTCGGTGCGTACTCGTTCCTCCGGCCGCAGCAGGTCATCCGCTACGACCGCGACGCGCTGCGGACCGTCGCCGACCGGATCGTCGCGCTGTCGTCGGCGGAGGACCTGCCCGCGCACGGCGAAGCGGTAACGATCCGCTTCGAGTGAGGTCAGGCTCTTAACCTCGGTCGCAGGCTCGGTCCTCGGTCGCAGGCTCGGTCCTCGGTCGCAGGCTCCCTCGGCGCTGGGGTCGCAGCATCGCTCCGCGCTGCCCCTGGCTCCACCGCGCGGCGCTGGGGTCGCAGCATCGCTCCGCGCTGCCCCTAGCTCCACCGCGCGGCGCTGGGGTCGCAGCATCGCTCCGCGCTGCTCCTAGCTCCACCGCGCGGTAGAATTCCCTCATGTTCTGCCCCTTCTGCCGCCACCCGGACTCCCGCGTCATCGACTCCCGCACGAGCGACGACGGGCTCTCGATCCGGCGGCGCAGGCAGTGCCCGGAGTGCGGCCGCCGCTTCTCCACGACGGAGACCGCGAGCCTCAGCGTGATCAAGCGCAGCGGCGTCGTGGAGCCGTTCAGCCGCGAGAAGATCGTGCTCGGCGTCCGCAAGGCCTGCCAGGGCCGGCCGGTGACCGACTCCGACCTCGCGGTGTTCGCGCAGAAGGTGGAGGAGACCATCCGCTCGACCGGAGCGTCCCAGATCGAAGCGAACGACATCGGCCTCGCCATCCTCCCCGAGCTCCGCGAGCTGGACGAGGTCGCCTACCTGCGCTTCGCGAGCGTCTACCAGGCGTTCGACTCGCTGGAGGACTTCGAAGAGGCCATCCAGCAGCTCCGCGTCGAGCACCACGGCGAGCCGGCCGCCGTCCAGGGCTGACAATCGGGCCGGCGCGACGCGGTATTCTCGTACCGGCATGTATCGCACACTCTTCTCCCTCGTCCTGTCGAAGCTCGACCCGGAGCGCGCGCACCATCTCGCCTTCCTGGTGATCCGGGCCCTTCCAGCGCTCGGCCTCGGCGGTCTCGTCCGCCGGTTCACCGCGCCGGACCGGTCCCTCGCAGTGGAGGCCCTCGGCCTGCGGTTCGCGTCCCCGTTCGGCGTCGCCGCCGGCTTCGACAAGGACGGCGAAGCGGTCGTGGGTCTCGGCGACCTCGGCTTCGGGCATGTCGAGGTGGGTACCATCACCGCCCTCCCGCAGCCCGGCAACGACCGGCCCCGGCTCTTCCGGCTCATCCCGGACCGCGCCGTGATCAACCGCATGGGCTTCAACAACCACGGAGCGGGAGAGGCCGCCAACCGCCTTCTGAAGGTCCGCCGCGCGCGGCACCGGCCCGTGCTCGGGGTGAACATCGGCAAGAGCCGGGTGGTCGCCGTCGAGGACGCGACCCAGGACTACCTGACCAGCGCCCGCGCGCTCGCGCCCGTCGCCGACTACCTGGTCGTCAACGTGAGCTCGCCGAACACGCCAGGGCTCCGCGGTCTCCAGGAGCTGGAGCTGCTCGCCCCGCTGCTCACCGCCGTCAAGCAGGTCGCGGGGAGACCCCGTTGCTGGTCAAGATCGCGCCGGACCTCACCGACGAGCAGGTCGAGAAGATCGCGGGCCTCGCCGTCGAGCTGGGCCTCGCCGGGATCATCGCCACGAACACCACGATCTCCCGCGACGGACTCGTGACCGACCCGGCCGTGGTGGAGGCCGCCGGCGCAGGGGGACTGTCCGGAGCCCTCTCGCCGCGCGCTCGCTGGAGGTGCTGCGCCTGATTCGCGCGCACGTCCCCGCCGAGCTGTGCGTGATCTCCGTCGGCGGTGTCGAGACTGCGGAGGACGTCCAGCGGCGACTGGATGCGGGCGCCACGCTCGTTCAGGGCTACACCGCGTTCCTCTACCGCGGCCCGCTGTGGGCGCGGCAGATCAACCGCGGTCTGCTACGCCTCCGGCGTGCCCTGGTGGAAGCGTAGGCGCCAGCGGCCTCCCACGCGCAGCCACAGCGAGCTGCGCAGGCTGGCGCCGCGGTCGTCCACCGTGCGCGCCGTGAGCAGGATGGCGTCCGCGCCGATCCGCTCCGTACCCAGCACCGCGAGCTCGGCGGCGGGGGCGTCCTCCTCGGCCAGAGCCTCCAGGATCGCGTCGCGGCCCCACAGCCGGCCGGAGCGGCCGATCTCCTCGAAGTCGGGATGCAGCAGGGCGGCGACGCGGGCGGAGTCCGCACGCACGGCCGGCTCCACGAGCTCGCGCTCGAGCCGCGTCACGACATCCTCGTCGGTCTCGGACGCGGTGAGCAGCTCGTCGAAGAGGTCGAACTCGACCGCCGCGGGGGCGGCAGGTGCGGCGGCCGCCACCTCGGCCACAGCCAGTGCGGGCGCCGGCTCATGCACCGCCGCACCCGGCCAGCCGGGCCCGATCGGGATCGGTTCGCCGTCCCGGTAGGCCGTGGCCGCCGCGCGGGCCCGTTTGTCCGCCGCCTCGTTCAGCTCGTGGCCCGCGTGGCCCTTGACCCACTCGAATGTGTACGTCCGGCCGTGCAGCGCCCGGTCGAGCCGCTCCAGCAGCTCGCGGTTGAGCACGGGGGCGCCGTCCGACTTGCGCCAGCCCTTGCGCTTCCAGCCCGGCATCCACTTGGTGACCGAGTTGATCACGTACTGGCTGTCGCACAGGATGCGCAGGTCGTCGTCCACGTGCGCGGTCGACTCCAGGAGGTCGATGACCGCCATGAGCTCGCCCATGTTGTTCGTGCCGTGCGGCCAGCCGCCGGCCGACCAGTGCTCGTCGTCGACGTACCAGGACCAGCCGGCAGGGCCGGGATTACCGAGGGCGGAGCCGTCCGCCGCTGCGACGATCGTCACGTCAGGCCGGGTACTGGCCGCGCTTGACCTGCGGCTTCGGCAGGCGCATGACGCGCAGCTGGAAGGCCCGCATGGCGGCGTACCACTTGAGCCCGCGCTCCACCTTCGTCTTGCCGAACTTGGCGGCGACCTTCCTGGTCACCAGCAGGCCGAGGACGATGCCGTCGATGACGGCGATCAGGAAGAACGCCCACAGGGCCACCAGGCCCCAGACCTGCATGAAGGCCCACGGCAGGAAGCTGAGCACGATCACCAGCAGCATGACCGGGATGAGGAACTCCCCGATGCTGAACCGGGCGTCCACGTAGTCGCGCACGTACCGGCGCTGCGGCCCGCGGTCGCGCTGGGTGAGGTAGCGCTCGTCGCCCGCGGCCATGCCGACGCGCGCCTTCTCGCGGGCCTCGGCCTGGTGCGCACGTGCCGCCTTGGCCGCCTCCTTGCGGTCGGTCGGCACCAGCGGCCGCTTGCGCGCGGCCTCCTGCTCGCGGCGGGTGGGCGTCGGGGCGCCCTTGCCCTGCAGCCGTGCAGCGGTCTGTTCGGGGGTCTCGGTTGCGGGCGCCTGCGCCTCGGCCGCCGGGTTCTGTCGTTTCGCCAAAGCTTGAGCCTTCGTTCTGGGGTCCGTTTAAGATTACCCGCATGACAGACACCCAGCAGACTCCTTCCGGCCGATCCGCAGCCGGGGACCGGCCGGAGGTGGAGGAGCGGATCCGCTCCTCCGTCGAGACCGGCCTCCCGTCGACCATCGCCGAGCTCTCGCGCCTCGTGCGCATCCCCTCGGTCTCGTGGACCGCCTACGACCCGGCGAACGTCCGGGAGAGCGCGGAGGCCGTGGCGGAGCTGCTGCGCGACACCGGCGCGTTCGAGAGCGTCGAGATCAAGCGGGCGCCGATCTCCGGGCCGTCGACCGGCGCGGGGAGAACCTGGGGCAGCCGGCGGTGCTCGCCACGCGGGCCGCCAAGAACGGCCGGCCGACCGTCCTCCTCTACGCGCACCACGATGTGCAGCCTCAGGGCGACGCCGAGAACTGGGACACGCCGCCCTTCGAGCCGACCGTGCGCGGCGACCGGCTCTACGGCCGCGGCGCCGCCGACGACAAGGCCGGCGTGATGGCGCACGTGGCGAGCGTCCGCGCGCTCGTCGAGGCCCTCGGCCCCGACTTCGACCTCGGCATCGCCGTCTTCATCGAGGGCGAAGAGGAGTTCGGGTCCCGCTCGTTCGCGAACTTCCTCGAGCAGAACACGTCCGCGCTTGCGGCCGACGTCATCGTGGTGGCCGACTCCGACAACGTCGACATCGACACGCCGGCGCTGACGGTGTCGCTGCGCGGCAACGTGACCTTCAAGCTCACGGTATCGACGCTGGAGCACGCGTCGCACTCCGGAATGTACGGCGGCGCGGCCCCCGACGCGATGCTCGCGCTCGTCGCGCTGCTCGCGACGCTGCACGACGAGAACGGCTCCGTCGCGGTGGAGGGCCTGCGCTCGCACGACGACGCGGCCGAGCCGCCCGCGGTCAGCGAGGAGCAGTTCCGCGAGGAGGCCGCCCTGCTGCCGGGCGTCACCCCGATCGGCACCGGACCGATCCTGTCCCGGATGTGGTCGCAGCCCACCGTCACCGTCACCGGCATCGACGCGCCCAGCGTCGTGGACGCCTCCAACACCCTCCTGCCGAGCGTGGCCGTGCGGCTGAGCGCCCGGATCGCCCCCGGCCAGCCCGCAGCGGAGGCGTACGAGGCTCTCGAGCGCCACCTGCGCGCGCACGCGCCGTTCGGAGCGCACGTCGAGATCAGCGACGTCGACACCGGGGATGCCTTCCTGGTCGACACCGCCGGCTGGGCGGCCACCGAGGCCAAGCGCGCCATGACCGACGCCTGGGGCAAAGACGCGGTGGAGACCGGCGTCGGAGGGTCCATCCCGTTCATCGCCGACCTCGTGCGCGAGTTCCCCGAGGCGCAGATCCTGGTCACCGGTGTGGAGGACCCGGACACCCGTGCCCACAGCCCGAACGAGTCGCTCCACCTCGGGGTGTTCAAGAGGGCGATTCTCGCCGAGGCGCTGCTGCTCGCGCGCCTGGATGCCCGGAACTGAGCGATCTCGCGGAAATGGGACGTACAATCGACCCAGCTTTCGCAATCCGAATCCTGAACCACGTGTGAGGAGTCTCATGACCGACACAGCGCTGACCGCGACCAAGGCCCACGGCGTCGGCCTGACCGACACCGCAGCGGGCAAGGTCAAGAGCCTGCTCGAGCAGGAGGGCCGTGACGACCTGCGTCTGCGCGTCGCCGTCCAGCCCGGCGGCTGCTCGGGGCTGATCTACCAGCTGTACTTCGACGAGCGCATGCTCGACGGGGACGCGACCGTCGACTTCGACGGGGTGGAGGTCATCGTCGACAAGATGAGCGTGCCCTACCTGGACGGCGCCACGATCGACTTCGAGGACACCATCCAGAAGCAGGGATTCACGATCGACAACCCCAACGCGACGGGCTCCTGCGCCTGTGGAGACTCGTTCCACTGAGCGTTCTATAACACAAAAAACAGCTCTGGGCCGCCCCTTGTGGGCGGCCCTTTGTGTTCGAAACCGGGTGTCCGGCGGAGTAGGGTAGAGAACGCCACATACAGTTGCATGTGAACTGTCCCCGAGTCTCTCGAAAGGTCACCGGTGCGTCACAATCGCCGTTTCCGATGGGTTGCAATCCCGATCGCAGCGACACTTGCCATCGTCCTCGCGGGTTGCACGCAGGCCCAGCTCCACGGATTCCTGCCGGGCTTCGTCGAGGGCCAGCAGCCCGTCACCAACCACACCGACCGCATCAGCGGTCTCTGGGTGACGAGCTGGATCGTCCTGCTCATCGTCGGCATCATCGTCTGGGGTCTCATCCTCTGGGCGGTCGTCGTGTACCGCCGCCGCAAGGGACAGACCGGCCTGCCGGTGCAGCTCCGCTACAACATGCCGATCGAGATCTTCTACACGATCGTGCCGCTGATCCTGGTCCTCGGCTTCTTCGCCTTCACGGCGCGCGACCAGAACGCCATCGAGCAGCCCTACGCGCACCCCGACCTCAAGATCCAGGTGTACGCCAAGCAGTGGGCGTGGGACTTCAACTACGTCACCGACAACGTGTACGACCCGGGCATCCAGGCTCAGCCGACCGACTCGAACGCGACGCCCGGCTCTGTCCAGGAGAGCCAGATCCCCACGCTCTACCTCCCCGAGAACAAGAAGATCACGGTCCAGCTCGACTCGCGCGACGTGATCCACTCCTTCTGGGTCCCGGCCTTCCTCTACAAGAAGGACGTCATCCCGGGCAAGACCAACTACATGTACTTCTCGACCACGGGCCGCACCGGCACCTTCCTCGGCAAGTGCGCCGAGCTCTGCGGCGAGTACCACTCCGCGATGCTCTTCAATGTGAAGATCGTGTCGCAGAGCGAGTACGACGCTCACATCCAGTCGCTGCGCGACAAGGGCTTCAAGGGGCAGCTCGGGTCTCCAGTACGACCGCAACAACAACCTGCCCGGCACGGGCGCCCCGACGGGCAACCAGTGATTTCGGCAACGAGTAGGACAGACGCATGACGACGACAGCACCGGCGCCCGGAGCGACCACCGCGGCCGCTCCGAAGCCCACCCTCCTCACCGCCAACGGCGTTGAGCGCAAGGGCAACATCCTCGTGAACTACATCACGTCGACGGACCACAAGACGATCGGGTACATGTACCTGATCTCGTCGTTCATCTACTTCCTCATCGGCGGCGTGATGGCCCTCATCATCCGCGCCCAGCTCTTCGAGCCGGGTCTGGAGGTGGTGCAGACCAAGGAGCAGTACAACCAGCTCTTCACGATGCACGGCACGATCATGCTGCTGATGTTCGCGACGCCGCTCTTCGCCGGCTTCGTGAACGTCCTCATGCCGCTGCAGATCGGCGCCCCGGACGTGGCGTTCCCGCGTCTGAACGCGCTGGCGTACTGGTTCTACTCGTTCGGCTCGCTGATCGCGGTCGCCGGCTTCCTCACCCCGCAGGGTGCGGCGTCGTTCGGCTGGTTCGCGTACGCGCCGCTGTCGAGCACGACCTTCTCGCCGGGGATCGGCGGCAACCTCTGGGTCCTGGGCCTCGGCCTGTCCGGCTTCGGCACCATCCTCGGTGCGGTCAACTTCATCACGACCATCATCACGATGCGCGCGCCGGGCATGACCATGTTCCGCATGCCGATCTTCACCTGGAACGCGATGGTCACCTCGATCCTCGTGCTCATGGCCTTCCCGGTGCTCGCCGCCGCGCTGTTCGCCCTCGCGGCCGACCGCGTGTTCGACGCGCACATCTACGACGCCGCGAACGGCGGTGCACTGCTCTGGCAGCACCTGTTCTGGTTCTTCGGCCATCCCGAGGTGTACATCATCGCGCTGCCGTTCTTCGGCATCGTCTCCGAGATCTTCCCGGTGTTCAGCCGCAAGCCGATCTTCGGGTACAAGACCCTCATCTACGCGACGATCTCGATCGCGGCCCTGTCCGTCACCGTGTGGGCGCACCACATGTACGTGACCGGCTCGGTGCTGCTGCCCTGGTTCTCGCTGATGACGATGCTCATCGCTGTTCCGACCGGCGTGAAGATCTTCAACTGGATCGGCACGATGCGGCGCGGCTCGCTGACCTTCGAGTCCCCGATGCTGTGGTCGATCGGCTTCCTGATCACCTTCACCTTCGGTGGTCTGACCGGCGTCATCCTCGCGTCGCCCCCGCTGGACTTCCACGTGTCCGACACCTACTTCGTGGTGGCGCACTTCCACTACGTCGTGTTCGGCACGGTCGTGTTCGCCATGTTCGCCGGCTTCTACTTCTGGTGGCCGAAGTGGACGGGCAAGATGCTCAACGACCGTCTCGGCAAGTGGCACTTCTGGCTGCTGTTCATCGGGTTCCACACGACGTTCCTCATCCAGCACTGGCTGGGCGTGGTGGGCATGCCTCGCCGGTACGCGACCTATCTGCCGTCGGACGGCTTCACCTGGATGAACCAGGTCTCGTCGATCGGCGCCGGCATCCTCGCGATCTCGATGATCCCGTTCTTCGTCAACGTCTACCTGACGGCGCGCAACGCCCCGAAGGTCACGGTCAACGACCCGTGGGGCTACGGGCGCTCGCTCGAGTGGGCGACCTCCTGCCCGCCGCCGCGGCACAACTTCACGTCCATCCCGCGCATCCGCTCCGAGTCGCCGGCGTTCGACCTCAACCACCCCGAGGCCGGCATCCCGATCGGCGTCGGCGGCGGCAAGGACGCCCCGGACGCTCCCGTGCTCGATCTCTCCAACAACAAGGTGAAGTAACCCATGAGAGCCAATTCCGTCCTCTTCTGGATCCTGTCAGTCTTCTTCATCCTCTCGGCGATCGTCTACACGCTGTGGAGCCTGCTCGACCCGATGCACCTGAAGGTCGAGTGGGTCGGCACGGTGGCGCTCACGCTGAGCGCCATCCTGGCCGCGTTCATCGCGTTCTACGTGGGTCGCTCGCACGCCGCCCAGGGCGGCGAGCTGCCGGAGGACCGTCTCGACGCGAACATCGACGACGGCGACCCCGAGCTCGGCCACTTCTCCCCGTGGAGCTGGTGGCCGGTGGCCCTCGCGACAGGCGCTGCGCTGGTCATGCTGGGCCTCGCGGTCGGCTTCTGGATCTGCTTCATCGGCGTGGCCTTCAGCATCGTCTGCATCGTCGGCTGGGTCTACGAGTACTACCGCGGCTACTTCGCGCGCTGAGCCGCCAGCGAACCGCACGAGGGCCGTCTCCCACAGGGAGGCGGCCCTCGCTGCATGCTCGCCGCGGCACCGCCGTGTCCCGAAGGGGGTCGCAACACGCCGCTACCGCGCCGCAATAGCGGCGTGTTGCGACCCCCTGCGCTGCGCCTGCGCTTCGGTCTGCAGTGTGTTGCGACCCCGTTCGCGCCGCAGCCCGTGACCTGCGCACGTGCGGGGCGCGCGGTCAGCGGGGCGTGAAGGTGAGGAGGTCGACGGAGACTGTCGTCGTCGCGGCCTCGGCGGGGGCGGCATCGGCGTGGCGGGCGGAGGGGCCCATGGCCGCCAGGGCGCGTCGGAGGGCGTCGTCGAGTGTCAGAGCGTAGTCGATGTGTTCGCGCGCCAGCGGGGCGTACAAAGCGTCTGCGGCGGCGATGACGTCCTCGGCCTTGTCGGTAGGGATGTCGAGCATGCCGCCGGTCTCCCGCAGGGAGGCCAGGTGGTCGGCACGGGGTACCACGACCGCGAGGGTACCGCCCGGCTGGAGGACGCGGTGGAACTCGGCAAGATTACGGGGCGCGAACACGTCCAGCACGGCGTCCACGCTGTGCGAGCGCACGGGGAGCGGACGCCAGGTGTCCGCCACCAGCCCGTCGATGTCCGGGGAGGAGCGCACGGCTCGGGCGACGGCGGTGGGGGAGAGGTCCATCGCCAGGCCGACTGTGCCAGGGGAGGCGGCGAGCACGGCGCGAAGGTAGTGGCCCGTGCCGGCGCCGGCGTCGAGGACTCGCGCGCCCGGCGGCAGGGCAACTGCTGACGCGAGGGCTGTCGCGATGGGAGCGTACGCTCCGCCCTCCAGCACCGTGTCGCGCGCGTCCAGCATCTCGGCCGTGTCGCCGACGAACCTGCTCCCGCCGCCGAGGAGGGACACGTAACCGCGCTTGTTCACGTCGTGCCGATGCCCGTCGGCGCAGCCCAGCGCGAGACGGTCGACGGGCGCCAGGTCTCGCCCGCAGACGGGGCAGCGCAGCCACGAGGCCAGACGGTCCAGGTCGGTCATGGCAGCCTCCGCGAACGGTCGGTGATGGGAAGGGTCGGGGATACGCGAAAGCGCCGGTGCAAAACTGCACCGGCGCCTTCACAGCGGATCAGTGGTGGCCGTGGCCCGACTCGAGTTCGCCGCGGGTCGGGGGGACCAGCCGGTCCTCGAAGAACCAGCGGGACAGGCTCGCGCGCATGCGGGTGCCGGCAGTGATCTTGCCGCGCTTGTTCGGGCGCACCATCAGCGGCTCGTACGTCTCGAAGCTGACCAGACGCCAGCGCTCGTAGTCGCTGAGCTGCTCGTGCACCTCGATGAACTCGCCACCGGGGAGCTTCACGATGCGGCCGGTCTCGTAGCCGTGCAGTGCGATGGTGCGGTCCTTCTTCGCCAGCGCGATGCAGATGCGCTTGGTGAGGAAGTACGCGACGACCGGGCCGACGAACAGCAGCGCCTGGAGGGTGTGGATGACGCCCTCCATCGTGAGCTTGAAGTGCGTCGCGATGATGTCCGACGAGGCCGCAGCCCAGAACACCGCGTAGAAGGTCGTGCCTGCCGCGCCGATGGCCGTACGGGTGGCCGCGTTGCGCGGACGGTCCAGGATGTGGTGCTCGCGCTTGTCGCCGGTGACCCACGCCTCGATGAAGGGGTAGATCATCACGGTCACGATGAAGAGGCCGAGGATGGCGACGGGGACGATGATGTTGAACGACCACGTGCGGTTGAGCCAGACGAACTCCCAGCCCGGCGGGACCAGACGCAGCGCGCCGTCCGCGAAGCCGATGTACCAGTCCGGCTGGGTGCCGGCGGACACGGGGAGGGGTCGTACGGGCCGTAGTTCCAGATCGGGTTGATGGTGAAGAACGACGCCATGGCCGCGATGACACCGAACACGATGAAGAAGAACCCGCCGGCCTTCGCCGCGTACACCGGCAGGACCGGGTAGCCGACGACGTTGCCCTGCGTGCGTCCGGGAGCCGCGTACTGCGTGTGCTTGTGGACGACCACGAACACCAGGTGGAGCGCGATGAACGCGACCACCAGTGCGGGCAGCAGCAGGATGTGCAGCGTGTAGAGGCGTCCGACGATCGCGGTGCCCGGGAACTCGCCGCCGAAGAGCAGGAACGAGATCCAGGTGCCGACGACGGGGAGGCCCTTGACCAGGCCGTCGATGATCCGGAGGCCGTTGCCCGAGAGCAGGTCGTCCGGGAGCGAGTAGCCCGTGAAGCCCTCGGCCATCGCCAGGATGAACAGCGTGAAGCCGATCACCCAGTTCAGCTCGCGCGGCTTGCGGAACGCGCCCGTGAAGAAGATGCGGAGCATGTGCAGGCCGATCGCGGCCACGAACAGCAGCGCCGCCCAGTGGTGGATCTGGCGCACGAGCAGGCCGCCGCGCACCTCGAACGAGATGTTGAGGGTGGACTCCATCGCCGCGGACATGTGGATGCCCTTGAGCGGCACATAGGAGCCGTTGTAGACGACCTCGGCCATCGACGCCTGGAAGAAGAACGTCAGGAACGTTCCGGTCAGCAGGATGACGATGAAGCTGTAGAGGGCGACCTCACCGAGCAGGAAGGACCAGTGGTCGGGGAAGATCTTGCGACCGAACTCCTTGACCGCGCCCGAGATGCTGGTGCGGTCCTCGATGTAGTTGGCGGCGGCAGCGGTGAAGCCGCCGCTCTTGGCCGTGGTGGGTGCCGCAGGGGCTGCGGCGGTCGACGTGCTCAATGACGCTCCCAGAAACTCGGGCCGACGGGCTCGTGGAAGTCGCTGCGGGCGACCAGATAGCCTTCGGCGTCAACGGTGATCGGCAGCTGCGGCAGAGGCCGCTTCGCCGGTCCGAAGATGACCTGCGCTTCGTGCGTGATGTCGAACTGCGACTGGTGGCACGGGCACAGCAGGTGGTGGGTCTGCTGCTCGTAGAGTGCCACGGGGCACCCGACGTGCGTGCAGATCTTGGAGTAGGCGACGATGCCGTCGTAGTTCCAGTTCTCGCGGCCCTTGGACACGTGCAGGTCCTCGGGCTTGAGGCGCATGAGCAGGACGGCCGCCTTGGCCTTCTGCTCCAGCATGTCGGGGGCGTCGTTGAGGCCCTCGGGGATGACGTGGAAGGCGCTGCCGAGCGTGACGTCGGAGGCCTTGATCGGCGTGCCGGACGGGTCGCGGGTCAGACGGATGCCCTTGGCCCACATCGTCTGCGACAGCAGCTCGGCCGGGTCGACGCCCTGCGGCGCGAGACCGCGGAAGAGGATGATGCCGGGCAGCGGGAAGGCGATCAGCGCGCCGATGAGGCTGTTGCGGATCAGGACCCGGCGGTTGAAGCCGGACTCCTCGTCGGCCTGGCGGAAGATCTCCGCGGCGCGCTCGGTGGTCTGCTCGGAGCCGCGCACGGGGTGCCGGAGGTCGACGCCCTCCTTCTCGTGCATGAGGGCCTTGCCCCAGTGCACCGCGCCGATGCCGATCGCGAGGAGGGCCAGCGTGATGCCGATGCCGATGAACAGGTTGTTCAGGCGGACCGAGCCCGGGTCGCTGGCGTTGATCGGGAACGCCATGTAGGCGGCGACCGCCCAGACCGAGCCTGCGATCGACAGGTAGAACAGCGTGTAGACGGTGCGCTCGGCGCGCCGCTCCTTGCGGGGGTCGAGGTCGGTCACCCGGGGCCGGTGCGGCGGGAAGCCGGGGTTCTCCACGGCGTCGCGGATGATCACCGCCGTTCCGGGGTCGCCGGTCCGGTGCACGTCGACGGCCGACGAACTGGCTGGCGTCAGCTCGTGACCGCCGTTCTCGTCCTGTGCCATTGTTCTCCTTCTTACGCTGTGCTTCTACAAGTACGACAGAACGGTCAGTTGGACTTCGCCGTGATCCACACGGTCAGGGCCACGATGGCGCCCAGACCGAAGATCCAGAGGAAGAGTCCCTCGGCCACCGGGCCGAGCGAGCCGAGCTCGATGCCGCCCGGGGACGGGTTGTTCTGGATGTACTTGAGGTACGTGATGATGTCGGCCTTGCCCTGGGGCGAGATGTTCAGATCGTTGAAGACCGGCATGTTCTGCGGGCCGGTGATCATGGCCTCGTAGATGTGCTTGGCGCTCACGCCGGTGAGCGGCGGGGCGTACTTGCCCTCGGTGAGGGCTCCACCGGCGCCGGCGACGTTGTGGCACATCGCGCAGTTGATCCGGAAGAGCTGGGCGCCGTTGGCGGCGTCGCCCTTGCCTGCGAGGAACTTCTGCTCGGGGATGGACGGCCCGGGAGCCAGCGAGGCCACGTAGTCGGCCAGGGCCGCGACCTCTTCGTTCGAGAACTGGACCGGCTTCTGCTCGGCCTGCGGGCCCTGCATCTGCATGGGCATGCGGCCGGTGCCGACCTGGAAGTCGACCGCGGCGGCGCCGACGCCGATGAGCGACGGTGCGTTGACCGTGCCCTGGGCGTCCATGCCGTGGCAGGTGGCGCAGTTGGCCTGGAACAGCTTCTCGCCCTGCGAGACCGAGGACTTGCTGGCGGTCTGGACCTGCGGGGTCTCGGCGGAGGCCGTGGTGGTGGTGAACGCGGCGTAGGCTCCGCCGGTCAGGCCGAGGCCGATGGCGAGCAGCGCGACGGTGGCGAGCGGGTGGCGGCGACCGGTCTTGCGCGCGGCCTTCGCATTACGCGAGGGCGCTGCTGCGCGGGACTTCTGGGTGCCGGGGACGCGGGGACGCATGAGGTGAGGTCAGCTCCTGTTGATCTATCGGATGATGTAGATGACCGCGAACAGTCCGATCCACACGACGTCGACGAAGTGCCAGTAGTACGACACGACGATGGCGCTCGTGGCCTCTTTGTGGCCGAAGGTCTTGACCGCGAAGGCGCGGCCGATGACGAGGAGGAAGGCGATGAGGCCGCCGGTGACGTGCAGGGCGTGGAAGCCGGTCGTCAGATAGAAGGCGGAGCCGTAGGCGTTGGCGTTGAGCGAGATGCCCTCGGAGACGAGCGTGGCGTACTCGAGCACCTGGCCGGAGACGAAGATGGCGCCCATGATGTAGGAGAGGGCGAACCACTCCACCATGCCCCACTTCCAGAACTTCAGCAGCCCGGCCGAGTGGCGCGGCTGGAGCCGCTCCGCGGCGAAGACGCCCATCTGGCAGGTGATGGAGCTCAGCACGAGGATCGTGGTGTTCACGGCCGCATAGGGGATGTTCAGGTGCTGCGTCTCCGCGGCCCACAGGTCCGGCGACGTCGACTTGAGCGTGAAGTAGATCGCGAACAGGCCCGCGAAGAACATCACCTCGGAGCCGAGCCAGACGATCGTGCCGACGGCCACGACATTGGGCCGGTTGATCGCCGGCGCACTCGTTGCAGGGGAAATGGAGGTGCTCGTCACAAATCCCATTATGGCTGAAAAGAAGCCGTGGTTTTCTCACCTGAATGGCAGGAATCTGCTCCGATTCAGGAAACGACCCCCGTACACCTGGTACAAACGGGCGGCTCCCCGTGGCGTGTCGCCTCCCCATAGGATCGCAGTATGACGGAAAAGCAGTCCTGGTCGTCCGTGCT